>JAUNEN010000051.1:19463-21335 GCA_030525525.1 Erysipelotrichaceae bacterium | reverse complement strand
TGGACGGATTTGTGGTAACTCCGTCAACCGGGTAATACTCATTGATCTCTTTGATTGCTTCAAGATTTGCGTCATCAATAAACAGTTTCATCTTTCTTTCCTTCTTTCTTTTTACAATGACTGTTCTGTTCTGCCGATAATATCATCCTGGGTCTTTCTTGAGAGGACGTTGAAGAATGCGCTGTATCCGGCGACTCTGACGATCAGGTCCTTATGCTTTTCCGGATGAGCCTGTGCATCGAGAAGTGTTTCTTTTGATACGATGTTGTACTGAACATGATATCCGTGCAGTCTGTTGAAGAACGCCCTTAACAGCATCTCAAGCTTCTGCTTGTTTTCTTCTGTCGATAACATCTGCGGTGTCATCTTCTGGTTGAGCAGCACGCCGCCGGTGATCTTTTCAGTGGGAAGCTTGGTGACGGACTTGAAGACTGCGGTCGGTCCGTTTTTATCTGCATTGTGCGCCGGTGAGCAGCCTTCTGCCAGAGGCTCACGGGCATTTCTTCCGTCCGGTGTTGCCATCGTTCCCATACCCTGGCCGACATTTGCCGAGATCGAGGAAGTTCCGCCATAGCGGATCCCGCCGATCGGCCCTCTTGCATATCTTGTGTTGGGATATTTTTTGATTTCATCGAGATAGCTGTCATAAGCTCTGACTACGAGCTGATCGACTTCATCATTGTCATTTCCGTATTTCGGTGCATCGATGAGCAGGTTCTGGATTCTCTTGTTTTCTTCACTTTGGAAGTCATCGAGGATGGCATTCCACAACTGCTCCGGTGTGATTTTCTTCTCGTCATAGACAAGTTTCTTGATTGCTTCGAGGGAGTCTGCCATGTTGGCAATACCGACCTGAAGACCTGAGATGAAGTCATAGACGGCGCCGCCTTCCTTGATTGTCTTTCCTCTGCCGATGCAGTCATCGGTCAGAGCCGAGCAGAGAATATCCGGTACATCTCTTTCACTTGCCTTGTCAATCGCATTTTCCACGATGACACTGTATCTTGTGAACTCTCTGACTGTTTTGTCCCAGACTTCCATCAGTTCATCGAAATCTTTCCATTCGGTAAAGTAGCCATACCCCTTCGTAAATCTCTTTCCGCTTGTCAGATCAACCCCGTTGTTCATCGCGCATAACAGCAAACGCGGGAAGTTGACATAGGACATGCCTGTGCAGCGGTAGCCCCACTTGCCCGGAACAGCGGTTTCCACACATCCGATGGCACTGTAGTTGTAGGCATCTTCTTCTTTGACACCCCAGTTGATGAAGGAAGGAATGATGATTTCATCATTGTTGAGGGCCGGCATACCGAAGCCGAGTTTCATCACTTCAATGCATTCATCGAAGAACTGTTTGTTTAAATTTGCATGGTATCTGACTGTCAGGTTCGGCTGGGTCAGTCTTGTCTGTGCAACTGACTGCAGAACCAGGAAGCTGAGTTCATTGACCGCGTCTTTATGATCTGTCGTCTGTCCGCCGATTGTAACATTCTGATACATCGGAGAGCCGGCAGAGCTTAATGTATGGGCCTGGCTTCTGACCTTATTGATCGTCAGTGTCTTGATCCAGAGACATGTCAGCAGTTCAAGTGCCTGTGCTTTTGTGATCTTCTCACCCTTAAGGTCATTGATGAAATACGGATACATGTACTGATCGAATCTGCCGTAGCTTAATGAATGACCGTTGGATTCAATCTGAAGAATCAGCTGAATGAACCAGACCGACTGAACTGCTTCTCTGAATGAGGCTGCCGGTTCATAAGGAACTCTTGCGCAGATTCTGCTCATTTCTTCCAGTTCTGCCTTTCTGACAGGATCGCTTTCCTTTTCAGCCAGTTCAGATGCCAGAGCACTGTATCTCTTTGCAAATGT
>JAUNEN010000051.1:0-19363 GCA_030525525.1 Erysipelotrichaceae bacterium | reverse complement strand
CGCTTTCCTTTTCAGCCAGTTCAGATGCCAGAGCACTGTATCTCTTTGCAAATGTATGAACCGCGTCGATGACAGTCAGCACTGCTTTGTAGAATACATACTTGTCAATCGATTCCGGATCGGCAAGATCAAGCCCTTCTTTCAGAGCTCTTGTTCTTGCTTCATAGCCTCTTAAGCCTTCTTTTAAGACCTTTTCATAATTGACTGCAAGGTGGGCATCGCCGGCATTCAGTTTGCCTTCCATGCCGAAGACACCGGTTTCCATGAAGACGGAAACTTCATCCGGAAGCAGTGCTTCACCTCTGGCTCTCAGGTTGTTGTTATCCCAGAAAGGAGCGATGGATCTGAGCTGCTGCTTTGTCTCTTCCGTAATATAGAAGACATCACCGTCTCTTTTTTCAAAAAGATCGAGCTCATCAATCACAAACTTCAGTGTATATTCCGGGAAAACCGGAGCATTTCTGTTTTTTGTCGCCTGATTGCCGGCCAGAAGTGTCTTGTCTTCAATATAGATCGACATGTTTTCAAGAATCTTCTTCAGCATGAGGGCTCTCATCATGACTCTCGGCTGATTCCTGTTCTCTTCATATGCTTCAGTCGCAAGGACTGCTCTTTCCGCATCAACATAAGGCTTTTCATCAAGGACTTCCTCGCGGAATGCTTGCATTCTTTCAGTCAGTGATCCGAAGTGTTCTCTGTTTTCCATATCGCTAATCCTTTCATTCGTAAGTCATTTACGTTTCGTTGCAACAACAATATAGCGTGTATCGGCACGCTTGTCAATACGATTTTTGCTTTTGTAATCTGTTTTTGTTTCATTCGTAACTTTTTAATTGACAAGTCGCAGGAGCACACGTATTCTATGGATATGAGAGGTGATTCACTATGACCAGAGACAGCGGCATTGTATTTAATATCCAGAAATTTTCCGTCAATGACGGACCGGGAATCCGGACAGTTGTTTTTCTGAAAGGATGTCCCCTGCGGTGCAAATGGTGTGCCAATCCGGAAAGCCAGCTTGTCAGAGCCGAGATCATGTGGGATGAGAAGAAATGTGTCAGCTGTCATCACTGTATTGAAATCTGTCCCCGTCAGGCAGTCAGTGTCAGAGAAGAAAGAATCACCGTTGATTCTTCAAAATGCGACGGCTGCGGAAAATGTTTCCATGAATGTCCGGGCAAAGCTCTCAAAAATGAAGGTGAACTGAAAACAGTCAGAGAAGTCATGGATGTTGTGATGCAGGATCTGCCCTTCTATGAAGAAAGCGGCGGCGGTATCACACTGTCCGGCGGCGAAATGCTGGCTCAGCCTGAATTTGCGGAAAATCTTCTGAAAGCCGCAAAAGAAAATGGATTGAATACATGTGCAGAAACCACCGGCTTTGCATCGCAGGAAGTTTTTTCTTCCGTCATTGAAAATCTGGATACGATTCTCTTTGATGTCAAACACTGGAATTCCAAAACGCACAAAGAAGGAACCGCTGTACCGAATGAATTGATTCTGTCCAATCTGAAATATGCGATTGGTCAGGGAAAAGATGTTCTTCCGAGAATCCCCGTCATTCCCGGATTCAATGACTCGATTGAAGATGCCGCAGAACTTGCGCGTGTCATCAGAGAAGCCGGCGGCACAAAATGCCAGCTGCTTCCGTTCCATCAGTTCGGTGAAAACAAATATGAACAGCTCGGCCGTGAATACGCCTATAAAGATGTCACTGCCTATCATCGGGAAGATCTGGAAGAATACCGGCAAGCATTCATTGCGAATGGAATCGAGGCTTTCTTTTGACTTTCATTTGTAAGTTATTCTGTTTAAAATGAAAGCGGAGCACATATGAAAAAACAGAGAGAAAGAGAAATTCTGAGTCTGCTGGTGGAACGCAGAAGAATCGAAGTGACTGAACTGTCTGCCCTGCTCGGCGTTTCGCAGGTCACAATCCGCAAAGATCTTGATCAGCTTGAGAAAATGCACATGATCAGACGCGTACACGGGTTTGCAGAGCTCAGCAGTGAAGATGACATCAACAGCAGACTTGCATGGCATTATGAAGAAAAAGCAAAGATCGCTGAGAAAGCTGCCGGACTGATCAGCGACGGTGATACTGTCTTTATCGAAAACGGGAGTTGCTGTGCACTCACTGCGCTCACCATCGCAAAGACGAAGAAGAATGTCACAATCGTAACCAACAGCGCCTTTATAGCGGATTATATCCGTCCTGAAGCTGACGGGCAGATCGTTCTGCTTGGAGGCATCTATCAGAAGGAATCACAGTGCCTGGTAGGCCCTATGATCCGTGACTGCGCCGCAAACTATCATGTGAAATACTGCATGATCGGCACAGACGGATGGAATGAAAGAATCGGCTTTACCAACAAGGACCAGATGCGTGCCCAGGCTGCCCGCGACATGTCCGCTTCAGCCGATCAGGTCGTCATTCTGACTGAAAGTGAAAAATTCAATGCGGCAGGAACGGTTCCGCTGAATCTTTCCCGCCTTCAGGTATCCGTTCTGACCGATTCAGAGATCACATCAGACGTCAGAGAAAAACTCGAAGCGCAGCAGATCAGAATTATCACAGCTTAAAAAACGTCACACACTCATCAGTTAAAAGATGGGCTGTGACGTTTTTTTATACGGTTTCTTCAAAAGACGGTTTGTGTATTGAAGGATATTATTGATGGATGATCAGTCTTTGTTCGCCATCCAGTTTCAGGATCTCGTGATCTTTGAAGTATTCTTCCAGTATGTTCGGTGCTTTGGTGGCAACTTCGATCGGTCTGCCGTTCTTCTCAATTTCCTCATGTGACACATCAAGGAAATCTTTGATGTTATCAAAGAAATACTTCTGCATGACGACGGTGAACAGATCATCGTCAGCCGCTTCTTTTCCGTTCATCTTCAATGAGATGATTGCGTGATTCCTGCGGTCGAATTCACAGCAGAAGCCTTTTGAAAACTGGAACCATTCATTATGCTCGCTGTCATTGAAAGATTCTTCCCTCAGCATGAATGTCACGATATGACGCAGCTGCTGACCGCTCAGTCTGAAGCCTGTCGCAGGTTCTGCAAAAGGAAAGATCTCCATGAAGTCCCTCACTGTAACAACAGGTCCCAGAGACGGCTTACGGATACTGCCGGAGCCAAGAAGGACCAGATCTGCGCCGATCTGATCGCGCATGCATTCGGCCAGAAGATCCCCGAGTTCGGTTTCCCTGTTTCGCTGCGGATGTGTGTAGGCACGCGGGAATCTGGTCAGAATCCGTCCGTACTTCTGATCTGTATAATCCTTATATTCATTGACGACTTTCTCAAGAGCTTCATCTCTGGGACAGTTTTTTTCTGTGACAGGGATGCACTGCCATGTGTATGAATCCATGCAGTTGTTTTCGGTGTCAACCATGATATCGAAGCGTCCGATCTGATCCGTACCGATCGCTGCCTGGACAATCGGAATGCCTGCCACTGTAAATGGTTCGGAAAGCAAAGTATGACTGTGGCCGCCGATAATGATATCGACTCCGCACGCCGGATCAAGCGCTGCAGCAAGCTTCTTGTCCTCTTCAAAGCCGATATGTGTCAGCAGAACGGTCAGATCAACATCTGACGTACGGTAGGCATCGCAGATCTTGTTGACTTCATTTGCCGCATCGTGGATATCAATCAGAGTACCGACCAGCCCTTCACTCTTTGTGCTCTTCAGCACTTCCTCTGTCAGGATTCCGATAAACAGCACGCGCATACCGTCAATTTCTTTGATAAAGTGCGAGTTGAAAAGACGTTTGCCTAAGAACTTGATATACATGTTGGCATTGATGATCGGGAATGATGCGCATTTCTCGATGAACAGCAAATGTGCCAGACCGTAATCCGCTTCATGATTTCCGATTGTCACAACATCCGGTGCAAGCAGATTCATGATCTCAATTGTCGAAAGGCCCTGAAATTCGCTGTCGATCAGCGAGCCGCGGAACATATCACCGGAGATGGAATAAATTACATTTTTCTCCTCGCTGCGGACTTTATTGATATAACCTGAAAGACGCGATACACCACCGATCAGCTCATCGTTGACCTTCTCTGCAAGGAAGTCCCCATGAAGGTCATTTGAATGTAAAAGCGTCAGTTTTTTCAGATTCTTCATCTTGTCTCCTCCAATGATTATTTCAGTACTCAGGTGCTGTCACATCACCTGATTCAACTTCTTCAGCCATCCGTATTATAGCATCCCATTCATCCTTTCTATGTTTTGCTTCCCCTTCACATTTGCATGACAGTGTGATTTCCACATGTCCTCCAATGCCAAAAAAACGGCACTTACCGTACCGTTTCAGTTTCTGTGTATAAACAGTCTCTTTGTTTTTTCAGGCTTTTACTGCGCGTCAGCAGCTGCTTCCTCAGCAAGTGCCTGATTGTCTGCCATTTTGACAAACGGGTACCAGTTTATTTGGGTGGGGTTCTTCACATAATATCAAAATCGTATCGATAACTAATCTTTTTGGCTATCCTCTTATTCGGATTATCTGAATCTTGCACATAGTGATTCGCACTATACAAACATTAGGTCCTTTGGTATTCAAGGCTTAATACCTACTACGACCTCAGCTGATTTCACTGCGGCAAACCTTTTTCGACCGGTTTTCCCATATCTGTTTTAAAGCGTCTGGGCTTAACCGTCCGCAGGATCTCTCGGGGTAAGGCACATCTCCTTCTTTCTTCCACAACCCCCTGATTTACTGTCTTGGTTTTACGTTTACCTTTCGGACATCGGTTTGTCACGCAACCTCATCCACCATTTACCCTCATCAGATTCCTGTCCATAGGCTCGGAAGTTTTGCTAACCCCTTCCTTCATCCCGGCATTACTGCTTGCAGCTTGGTGTTCACTACATTTGGCAGTAAATACCCCTGACTGGCCTTTCACCAGCTGGAGATGTGTCATGCCCGACACGCCATATAAAAACAGAGATCATACCGATCTCTGCTTTTGTATAGGCTTTTTCAGTTTTCTTCTGCCTTGATCAGAACACTGATTTTTTCTTCCGCGTCTGCTGTGATCTTTACGAGGCAGGCATCATCCGAAATCTTTTCCGCTGTATATTTTCCTTCGGCAGGAAGGAACGGACAGTAAACGACGGTGACTCCGTCTTTGCGCGGTGTATACGTAATTCTGATTTCCTTCTTTTCCGGATCAAAGTGATAGGAATGCAGTTCACCGGATGTGGACATGGGATATGCGCGCTGCAAATCTGCATAGTTCGGATCTTTTTCAAGCCCCGGCATCCACTGCCAGTAGGCAGAACTCCACAGATACTTTTCCAGAATACCGTTCATATGACGGATCAGTTCATTTGTGAAATCCCTTGACGGGAAGGCACCCCACTCGCCGACGATCACGGGAAGGTTCAGTTCAGTCTGGGAGCGGTGTTTGTCCGCAAACAGATATTCAATGTTTTCTTTGCTGAAGGATTCATAACGGTCGGAATCAACTACCGCGTCGTAGCCATGCGGCGCATAGATCTGATTTCCGCGCTCATCCAGGCGGGTGATCCCGGTCGGAACGGTGCTGCTGGAGTAGATATTTCCGCCGGTCACCAGCGGAATGTCTGTACTGTGCTCCACTGCTTTCTGAATCCGGCGGTAGAACGGCATCAGCTGATCGCGGTCGAAAACAGTCAGTCTTTCCGATACGGTGCGCATATAGAAAGCAGACTGCTCAGGTGTCATTGCCAGCGGATTCAAAGGTTCATTATCCGCAAACTGAGCAGCTGTTTTCTGCGCCGCCTCACCAAAGGCGCTGCGTGCGGTGCTGCCCATGAACGGTTCATTCATCGGTTCAAAGCCGATGATGCTTTCACAGCTGCCGAATGTTTCCGCCAGCATTGCCCACATGGCTTCATAATGGTCGATCAGGCCGATGCCGTCGGATGCCGGCGCATTGCGCCAGAAATTGTCGGCCGCATTGATCACTGCGTCGCTCTGCAGATACGCTTCATACCACATGGTGCAGTTCTCAGGATGAGGTGCCCCTTCATCAAGCGCAGCCCAGGCCGGCGCGCCATCCCCCCATTTGCAGGAAAACAAATCCTGATGCATGTCAAGCAGTGTGAATAAACCGTACTTCCATGCCAGATCGACGGTTTCACGGACTTTTCGGAGATATTCCTTATCATAAATGCCCGGCTGCGGTTCAACACCATCCCAGAAAATTCCAAGACGGATCAGATTGAATCCCTGTTCACGGAAACGCCGGAAGACCGGTTCTGTATCCGGAAACAGATAGCCTGCTTCTTTGTCCTTGCAGACAAGATTGACGCCGTTGAAGAGAATCTGATTCCCATTTTCATCAATAAATCGGTCATTTTCAATTCTTATTTTCATGCGTATTTCTCCTGTGGCTGGATTTACTGTTCTGAAGCGTTCATTGCCGCAATGATCATTTCATACAGGGGCTGTGCCTGCGGTGCATATGCCAGCAACGCCGTGATCGGCTCATTGATGACATATTCGATCAGCTTGTTCTCTGCCATTTCCGGCATATATTGATTCATCATGGCTTTTCCGACAGGATGTTCCATCATGAGACGCAGCGGCATTTCCATACTGTAGCGGTCAAGATGCAGACTGGTTTCCGTGTCATATTCGTACACATAAATCCCGCTTCCCAGCTCAATCGTTTCTTCTTTTTCCGGCAGAGTGAGCACAGCGGATGTATTGGCAGGCACTTCGATTTCCAGACGGATCTTCCCGTCCTGACATTTCCATTCTGTACGGATCAGACCGTAAACACTTTCATAACTGAGTTTTACCCATTCAATGCCCTTGAAGAAACGGGGATGAACAGAGAACTTTTTATAGCCGGGTTCCAGGATTTCAAGACCGGCGAGTTTTGTGTACAGCCATGTTCCGATGGAACCGTACGCGTAATGGTTGAGGCTGTTCATATTCGCCGGATTGAAACGTCCGTCCGGAAGAATGGAATCCCATCTTTCCCAGATCGTTGTGGCACCCATATTCACTTCATACAGCCAGCCTGGATTCTGTTCCTGCAGGAGAAGTTTCCCTGCCAGCTCGTGCATACCGCACTCAGTCAGTACAGAGCACGCGTATGGCGTTCCGATAAACCCGGTTACCAGATGTGTCTTATGCGCCTCGATATTGGTTTTCAGCATGGATGCGATTCTGGCTCTGTGTTTTTCTTCTGCCAGATTGAAATGCAGAGCAAGCACCATCGCCGTCTGTGTTTCACAGACAAGTCTGCCGGTTTTGGTCACATATTCCTCACGGAATGCGGCCAGCACCTGATCATAAAGAGAACGGTAATGTTCTTCCTCCTCTGTTTTGCCAAGCAGGCGGGCGGTATCAGCTGTAATCTGCAAACTGCGCAGATAGCAGGCATTCGCCGCGAAATAATCATCGGTAGCACCTTTGCGCGGTTCCGAAAGGCCGTTTGTTTCCGCATCCAGCCCCAGCCAGTCTCCATACTGGAAGCCGGACTGCCACAGACCGTTTTCACCGCATTTCGAAGTGATGAAATCCACCCAGATCTTCATGCTTTCAAACTGATCCGCAAGAATGCGGCAGTCACCATATGTACGGTAAATTGTCCACGGCACTGCTGTGGCAGCGTCTCCCCAGAAAGCAGCGCCGCTCTGTCCGTCACCCATGATATTCGGTACAACCTGCGGCATGCCGGTTTGAGGCGTCTGTTCACTTATGAGATCGCGCAGCCATTTCTTCATGAACGGATAAATGTTTTCGTTAAATGCGGCTGTCGGAGTATAAGCGGTCGCATCACCTGTCCAGCCCAGACGTTCACTGCGCTGCGGGCAGTCCGTCGGAATATCGAGATAATTGTCACGCTGACTCCACTGGATATTCTGCTGCAGACGGTTCACACGCTTGTCAGAGCATTCAAATGTTCCGGTCTGTACCAGGTCCGTGGACAGATGACAGGCAGTAAATTCTGCACTCTGCCCTTCTTTCAGCCCTTCCACCTTGATATAGCGGAATCCGTGAAATGTGAAATGCGGGCGCAGGCTCTGTTTTCTGCCATTGAGAATATAGACGTCCTGAGCTTTGGCAAAGCTCAGATTGCCGGTATAGAAATTGCCGTTTTCATCCAGACTTTCCGCATGATGGAGAACGATCTTCTGTCCGGCACTGCCGGTAACAGTTACTTCCGTCCAACCGGTAAGGTTCTGTCCGAAATCATAGACAAGTTCGCCTGCCGGTGTTGTAAACGTTCTTTGCGGCTGCAGCTTCGTCAGGCAGCGGACCGGTTCGTTTTCCTGTGCGACGATGGTATCAAAGCCGTATTCATAGCTGACAGCTGTTGTGCATGGATGTGTTTCACTCAGGGTATCCTGCGTTTCTCCGTCATAGATTTCCGAAAAGCGCACAGTCCCGGTGCATACCTGCCAGGTATCATCTGTGCCGATAACTTCCTTCGTACCGTCCGCATAATCGATCATCAGCATTGCCAGCAGTGCAGTCTGATCTCCATACAGATTGGGTGTCGGGTCAAACCCGAGTTTTCCGCAGTACCATCCTTTGCCGACTGTGAAGCTCAGTTCATTCACTCCCTCATTCAGTTCAACCGGATAGGTCTGATACTGAAGTCGTTTTTTGTAGTTGGTCCAGCCTGGTGCGAAGTAGCTTTCTCCCCTGCCGTCTGTCACAGGCTTTCCGTTCAGCTGTGCTTCATAGATACCCAGGGCAGTAGCATAGAGACGGGCTTTGCGGACCTGTCTGTCCGCGCAGAATGTCTTTGTGAATACCGGGCAGGCAGTTTCTTCTCTGGGAAAGGGATGGGTGATCCAGCCCGCATGTTCTTTAAAAACACTGCCGTTCATCAGTCCGATTTCAAAGGCGGAACACGCTTCCGCGGTTTCCGTGCCGTCCGATACTGTTACCTGCCAGGTGTAAGATGTACAGGCTTTCAGATCTGCCTCACAGGTCACAAAGATGCTCTTGGCGCTTTTGACAACACCGCTGTCCCAGACTGTTTCCGCATGATCCCTGACAAGAACCCGGTAACTTGCCTGAATGACATTCTTCTTCTCACTGCGCAGTTTCCAGCTGAAGGCGGGATGATGCTCATCCAGCCCGAAAGGCTCTGTTCTCTGTTCAACCGTAAGATCATATAAAGATAACATCAGGATTCACCTTTCCCGGAAAGCTGCGCTTATTCCGTCTGTGCTGCTTTTTCCGCTTCATTGCGGGCAGCAATCTCCGCCATGATTTCCGGATATTTTCCTTCCAGATCAAATCTGCAGATCATCAGGTACATGCCGATGGTCATGATGAGCGGCAGATAAATTGAGAAGGAATAGATACCCAAGCGTACGGATGCTGTCGCTGCAGATGCAGATGCGTCATAATGGGCGGCAGCCAGAATCCAGCCGATCAGCGAGGCTCCAAGTCCGCTGGCAACCTTGGTGCCGAAACTCGTCGCGGATGAGGACATGCCGATGATCTTGTTGTGATAGAGATAGTCATTGTAATCCATGGCCATGCTGTTGAGAGTTCCGCCAAGGCACATCATCGGGATTGTGGAGAAGCCCGTGAACAGCGCAACGATCAGAGTGACAGCCAGACTGCCTGGGAAAATGCAGCGGACAAGATTGCCGCCGATGCCAAGCAGGAAACTGATCTTCAGAGTTTTGGTGATGCCGAATTTCTTTGTCATCGGACCGACGATCGCGAAACCGACGAAGGTTGGAATCAGTCCGACTGCTCCAAGCAGACCGACGATATTGTCATTTCCGAGAATCCATTTTGCGTAGTATGTGCCGGAAGCGCCGGAAATTGCATAGATGACATTGACGAACAGGAAGGTGACCATGACAATAACCCAGTATTTATTCCTGAAGAGTTTTCTTATTGCTTCGCCAAAAGGCATATTATCATCCGGTTTCTCTTCCTGCGCAGCTGTTTCTTTGCTTGTTTTATACAGAATCAACAGAAGGATCATACTGATGAAACCGACAACAGCTGCGAATTTGATATAAGAAGCTTGGTCTGCAACGCCGTTGGGGCCGAGCAGATTTGTGATCGGCACCAGTGCGATCGCAATGATCATACCAATGACATACCCGGCAGCGGCACGGAAGATGCCCATTGTATTTCTTTCCTCCAGGCTTTTTGTGCGCATGACCATGATGGCACCATAAGGAATTGCGATTGCGGTGGAAACAATTCCGGTCAGGAAGATATTTGTCAGAAACAGGTAGGCGATCTGTGCGAAGCCAGTCAGTCCTTTCGGCACAGTGAATACCGCAACCGTTGCAGCAAACGCAGGCACAGCCATACGGAGAAACCACGGACGGCATTTGCCCTTCGGACTTTTTCCCTTGTCCATGATCCGGCCCATGATCAGATCCGTAAATGCATCGCAGATCTTTGCGGCAAGAAGTACGTTGGCTGCCGTGGCAGCTGCCACACCTGCTTTGTCTGTATAGAAGTACATGATCGCGGAAATCAGTCCGCTCATAGAGTTGAGTGCGAACTGACCGCCGCAGTCCGCAAGATAGTCGCTGAATCTCATGGTTTTCTGAATACCCATACTGTCAACGCCAAGAGGTTTTTTCGCCATTTTCTTATCTCCTTTGCTTTGTTCTGTTTCAAGTATAATGAAGGAAAAATGACGATTATATAAATTATAGGATTTAAATATCATTTTTGTGATTAAATAATTAATAGAAATGCAGAAAGGAACAACATGTATGATTCATCCCGCATCAGTCTGCTCGCGCATGTATGCTCTTCAGCATATTCCTCTGGAAATCGTCAGTGATGACGGTCATTTTATTCAATGCTGGCCAGAAAGTTTCATGAATATCATGAAACCGGAAATCTTTCAGCTGGTTGTCCGGGATTTCCGCATGCAGAACCACGATGCGCTTCATCCTCTGGTACATTATCTGAATAACGGATTTCTCGCGGGTGTGATCGAGATCAGTCCAAAACAGTATATTATAGCCGGTCTGGCCAGTCCGTACCGACATAGCCGCAGGGAACTGTCAGAAATGGCTGCGGAAACGGTTCTCCCGGAATACCTGCAGCTATTCACTGAAACAACCATAAAAGCGCCGATCACCAGCCCGCTGCAGATGAAAGCATATGTCGGGCTGATCGCCGAAATGATCAGCGGGCAGACCATTCCGGAAGAGAATATCGTCATAAGCAATATCGGAGGCTCAGTTTTATACAGTAAGGATCAATTGAACATAGCACAGTTCAGACAGCGTGAGGCGACAGATGAACACGCACCGCTGGACTATGAAAACGCAGTCTGCCATGCAGTTTCGCTCGGCCGTCCCGATCTTCTGTCACGGGCGATTTTTGCTCCGCCCGGTGGCAGTATCGGTGCGATGTCTTCCGACTCACTCAGACAGCTCCGTTATGCATTCATCAGTTTTGCGACACTGATCAGCAGGGCCGCCATTCAGGGCGGATTATCGGCTGAAACAGCATTTCTGCTGAGCGATCTTTACTGCCAGCGCATGGACAGTATGAATGTTCAATCTGAAATCGAACAGCTTCTGGTCAGCATGGCAATGGATTTCTGCGACCAGGTCCGCAAAAACCGGAAACCTCTCAATACCTCACCAGTCATCCGCAAAGCCATTCGCTACATCACGGTCCATCTTCATGATTCCTTCGGGATGGAAGATCTTTCCGCGTATTGCGGACTTTGCCGGCGCAGTCTCTCCCTTCGTTTTAAGACAGAAGTCGGTATGAGCGTACTGGATTATATTCAGAAAGAAAAACATGATGAAGCTTGTTTTCTTCTGGAACATACGGATCTTACCCTGACTCAGATTTCCAATTATCTCAACTATTCATCGCAAAGCTACTTCACCCAGCAGTTTAAAAAATCAGCAGGTGTCACGCCGGAACGGTACCGCCGGCAGCACCCGAAACGTGATGACAGCCATTGAGTGTAAAATAGAGTTCCATATTGGGCTGATCGAAAAATTATGGTCCACCGTAAACGGGAAAGATTCCCGCGTTTTGTACATCTTAAATACTTTATTATGATAGAATTGTGATACGGAGGTGCCATTATGCTTGATATAAGACCAGTTTCTGATTTAAGAAACAAGTTTTCCGAAATCGAAAAAACTGTAAAAAACGGACAGCCGGTATTTTTGACCAAAAACGGTTATGGAACGATGGTTGTCATGAGTATTGAAGAGTATTCCCGCCTGACTGATCCTGTTGAGATGGCATTGGATCTGGCTGACATGCAGGCAGCGTCTTCATCAAAAAGACTGAGTGCAGAAGAAGTTTTCACTGCCGCCAGAAAGGCAGTGAATGGATAACTGCAAGCTTTCCTTCCTCCCTCAGTTTTCTGAGGATCTGAATCAGGCAGTCGAATACATCTCGAATGTACTCATGAATCACATTGCTGCATACAACCTGATTGACGATGTTGAAACTGGCATTAACGAACGACTGAATCACTCCCGGAAGCCTTTGAACAGTATCCATCCAAAAAACAAAGGCTGTATCCATATTACAGAATCTACGTCAAAGACTACACTGTCTATTATGTTGTGATCCACACCAAGGAAGGTCCTGTGATGGAAGTCAGGCGATTGCTGAATAATCGTCAGAATCGCGGGAATATCCTATAATACTGTTATTGTAAAGACATGGCCTCCCGGCGATCTGTTACGGGGTGTACGGGTAAACGTAGGACCATGTCTTTTTATTTGGTTTCATGCAATTAACTAAACTTTTTTTGTGATTTATCGATATTTTTCAGTTATCTGCGTTTTTTCCATCATGATTGCCAAAAGAAAAAGAAGGATGATTACCCTTCTTTTCATAAGTGGAGCTGAGGGGTCTGGAACAGCGTTATCTTATAGAATTAATGCTGTTTTATACTTTCTTTTGCGGATGAACTCATCCATTTATGAGTGAATTCCCCTTTATTGCAGTTGTATTTTTTCAGGTCGATCCCGAAAATCGGTCCCATAGCTATCGTAACCGAAACAAAGCATCTCTTCCTCGATCACTTCCCTGGATATATTCCTTTTTCTGAATTTGACTTCATCTTTATATGGTTTTTTCATACAGTGCTTCAACATCTTTTATGCTGACTGCACGCGGATTAACTGTAATATTGCCGGATTTCATGGCATCTTCTGACATTTGAGGGATCAACTCTCTGAATCTGGCCACACCGCCGTTTGCCTGAACCTGAGCAACCTTTCCAAAATCTGACGGAATTCCAAGATCCTTGTTCAGTTGGCCAAGTGCATCGCATGTCATCTGAGGAGTAAAGTCATCTCCTGCTTTCTTACCGGTAACATACTCATATATTCTTGCAAAGCGATTATCTGCACATAATGCATTGAACTCAAATATCTTAGGCATAAGGACCGCATTGGCTACACCATGAGGAACATTGAAAAATGCCGATACAGGATGTGACATTGCGTGAATAGCCCCGAGTCTGTTATTGGCAAATGCAATGCCGGCCATGGTTGATCCAAGCATCATAGCACACGCAGCATCTACATTTTTCCTGTTTCCTACAAATGCCCTGATGTTGGCCCCTATCAGTTCCATAGCCTTCTCAGCCATGGCCATGGAAAACGGATTAGCATCAGTATTGATGTACGACTCCATCGCATGAATAAGCGCATCTACTCCGCATGCAGCCGCAACAGAAGCCGGCGCTGTCATGATAAGCTCCGGATCAAGCACAGCATAGTCAGGGGAGATTTCAGGTCCAAGAACCGATAGTTTATAGTTGCGTTTTGTATCTGTAATGACGGCCGCAACTGTAACTTCAGACCCTGTTCCGGCTGTAGTTGGCACGCATATCAGAGTATCTATTTTTCCCGGCACCTTCCCGACGCCTTCATAGTCTCCGATTTCTCCACCGAATTTTGTAACAACTCCGACAGCTTTAGCTACATCCATAGGAGAACCGCCGCCGACAGCCAGCAATCCGTTACATTTTTCCGCTTTGTATAACTCTGCACATTCCATGACTATATTCGTTGTCGGATTCCCTACTACATCAAGATACTCTGCATATTCAATATTGCCATCAGCAAGGATCTTGCGGACTTTCTCGACCACGCCGATCTTTTCAAGCATTCTGTCAGAAACCAGCATTACCTTGGAGGAGCCTGCCGATCTTAGAAATGCCGGCAGTTTCTTTAACGCGCCAACACCAAACTGGCAGTTCTGCGGAATAATAAACCCAAAATCATTAATCATTTCTACACCTCATCTCATCATATTTTATTGTTTAATCATTGATTGTATTTGCATACTGCCTGCTGCAGCCGCACCAGGCGCTCACTTTCAAATCTGTTTTTTACCTGTATACTGCATCAATGTCCATATGGCTTGATCGTCAATGGAGAAAACGCAAGCCAGATTGCTTATTCTCCAGACAACTGTCAGCACTGCCTTTCCGAATGCAGCGCCATAAGTACGGCACCAGCAGTCTGTGCATTAAATAAGGCACCGCCGCGCAGGTTGAAGGTATACCGCATCTTCCCGCCGCAAAGATCAACAGTTCGACAATATAGTATTTCTCACTTTCTGAATCATCTTTCTTCTTATCATATGCGGATACCTGCCTCATAGCCTTCCTGGATTCCTCTGTATCCATTCTTGGCACGCTCATGGCAGTCTCCGACAGATACGATCATAAAGTTGCAGTCAGTTAAAGACTCTCCCAATACTGTGTTTGCGCGGACACCGATGGCAATTACAACCGTATCAACATCTGCGATCTCCGTGCATGATTCATCTTTCCTGTACACGACACCGTGTTCCTTCACTTCCTGCACTGCAGCAGAGGTAAGAACCTTTACCCCATGCTCTGCCATCCTCTTCTTCAGATAATAGGTAGGAGCCGGCTCGCCATCCTTCACAATCTGCGGAAGCATTTCAACTATCGTCACATCCCCGCAGCCATGCTCAGCCAGATAATCCGCTGTCTCTGCACCTACAAGACCGCCTCCGATCACGACAACCTTGTTTCCGGCTTCCGCTTCTCCCCTGAGCACCTTTTGAGCAACAACCCCGTATTCCCGCAGTCCTTTAATCGGCGGCATGGAAGGATTTGAGCCTGTCGCGAGAATGACAGCATCCGGCTTCATTTCCTCTAATGTATCTTTTGTGACATCAACATGGAAACGTACTTCCACGCCCAGCTTTTCCAGCATATGCTTCTGCCAGACAATGAAAGACGAGAAATCTCCTTTTGCCATCGGAATGGAAGCTGCGATCCACTGACCGCCAAGTTCTCCCGATTTTTCCAGGAGTGTAACATGGTGTCCTCTGCCTGCGGCTGCGATTGCTGCTTCACAGCCCGAAACCCCTCCGCCGACAACCACGACCTTTTTCGGCTTTGCGGCAGGAGAAACATCATATACATCCTCCATGCCGGTGAGAGGATTTACAAGACAGCGGATCGGATGCCCCTGCTCATGTTCACCGGCACATCCCTGGACACAGCCGATGCAATGAAGTATTGAAGCAAAGTCACCCCGGCGTGCTTTCTCCGGCATTTCAGGATCCGCAAGAGAAGCCCTGCCCATTGTGCATAGATCAGCACTTCCGGATGCAAGGATGCTTTCTGCAAGCAGCGGATCATTGATCCGGCCGACTGCGATGACCGGGATATCCACAACTGTTTTCAATGCAGCCGCGTGATGAACAAAGCCTCCGACAGGGACGGGTGCAGGCGGGATGATAATATGCCCTGTTGCAAATACACCTTGTGAACAATGGATACAGTCCGCACCGGCATCCTCTATCAGCCTTGCGATCAGCTTCGACTCTTCAATTTCAAGTCCACCCGGAACATATTCTTCCGAACTCATACGATAGAAGATGGGGAAATCCTCGCCTGCAGCCAGGCGGATCGCCTGTATGATCTCGCGGGGAAATCTTGTCCGGTTTTCCGTGGTCCCGCCATATTCATCGCATCGTTTGTTGGAAAAAGGCGAGACAAACTGATTGATCAGATATCCATGCGCACCGTGTACCTCAACCCCATCAAACCCGGCAGCTTTTGCCCGCAGTGCGGCGTCCACAAACGCTTTCTCCAGATCATGGATCTCATCAACGCTCATTTCACGCGGCGTTTCAGGCATAGTCGGGTCTTTGATTGCAGAAGGAGCGATCGGCTGTTCGCCGGTAATCTGACTGGATGTTTCTCTTCCGGCATGATAGATCTGGGCGATTGTTTTAGCACCTGCCTTGTGAATCCGGTCCGTAAAAACTCTCCACAATTCTACCTGTCTGTCTTCCCAAAGGCCAGCCAGTGTTTTCGATGCCCCCGCAGTCCTTGTTACGGCAAAATCCTCTGTGATAATGATCCCATATCCGCCCTGCGCTTTGTGTTCATGGTAAGCCATGAATTTTTCCGTCGGCGTTCCGTCTTCATTACAGTAATTCGTAACCATTGCGGAGACCACTATACGGTTTTTAAACTCTGTTTTGTTGATTGTGATTGGCTCAAAGATTTTCGTCAGTTTCATACCATCCTCCATAAAAAAATCCTTTCTAAACGGTACCGTCAATGCTGCAGGCACCGGACGCTTCACTTTGCTGCTGTCTCTGTTTTCTTTTTATCCTGATCATAAGCTTCTCATGCTGTCCCTTCGCATCCGGAGCCGTTCCTCCCCCTGTTCATCTGCCCCATGCTTAAGCATTGCCAGTATCTTCTCCTTCTCTTCCGGAAGGTATCCATATACCGGCATCATATTGGAGACATTCGTTGCATCCAGCAGTGTGTGGATATCAAGCATCTTCACAAAGGTATACAGTTCCTGTATCTTTTCTGTCTCACCGGCTTCTGTAAACTCGCCCCTTCTTACTTCTTCCATAAGCGGCGTGTCAGGGAAGATAGAGAGTCCTGAAGCCAGTACCCTGACGGGCGACAGACGATTCAGCACTTCAGCTGTTTTAACAGCATGCCCCATACCATAATCATGACCGCCCAGACCGTATAAAAAGATGACGGAATAATGCATGCCCGCCTCATCCATTTTGGAGAGCTGTTCCACGATATCATTGGCATGATAGCCTTTGTTCATCCTGTCAAGGACCGCATCATCGCCTGACTCAATTCCGAATACGATCATGTCATATCCCAGTTCTTTCAATGACTTAAGCTGCTCTGCCGACTTATTTTTTATGCTGTCCACCCGGCCATATCCACCGACGGAAACTCCCCAGGGCAGGTATTCTTTTATCAAGTCCATGATTCTTTTAAGCCTGTCGTAACTCAGCAGAAACGGATCTGCCCCCTGAAGAAATATCCGCTTTACCTTCCATCCGGAATCCCGGATCTCCTGAAGGTCCTCCCTGATCTCACTCTCCGGAGATACAGAAAACGGCGCTTCCTTGTAAAATGTACAGAAGCGGCACTTGTTGTGCGAACAACCTGAAGTCACCTGTAAGAAACAGGAACCAGCCTCATAAGGCGGTCTGACAATTCCACATGAGAAATGCATCTGAATTCTCCTCGTATCTATGTTTCAATATATCTCGTTTTATCGATATATTATCTCAAAATTAAACAGGATTTTCATCCCGTTCAATCTATCCACAATTTAAAGTTCGTGTCCGAAATACTCTGACAATGCAGCCAGTGTTTCTTCATTCCGCCTGTAATATGTCCACTTTCCATGCCTTTCGGAAAGAAGCAGGCCAGCCTTTTGCAGGATATCAAGATAATGAGATATGGTTGACTGAGATACCCCGGCTTTGTCGCGAATGCTTCCGACACATACGCCACCCTTTAAATCCACCACATCATCAAAATGCCCTCCCTGTGGCGGAAAGTTTTTCTCCGGTTCCTTCAGCCATCCAATAATGCTGAGCCGGGTTTCATTTGATAGTGCTTTAAAAATTTCAATCTTATCCACGGCTTCTATTATATCTATATTTCTCGATATATCAATGGTCACAGCCGTTTTTGTGACTGAAAAACCGCGTATATACGCGGCCTTAGAGTGGAGCTGAGGGGGTCCGAAACAGCGTTATCTTATAGAATTAATGCCGTTTTATACCTTCTTTTACGGTTGAAATCATTCATTTACAGCTATATTTTGCCATATACGGGTTATATTTTTCTGAGTCGGTCCCTGACAAAAATGCATGTCAATTCATTTCAGATAAATAATTCAGAATACATTCATAGGTTCAACCAAGCTGCTGTACTTTTGTTTTAATAATCTCAAAATAATTATTATTGTCGCTTCCAGCCAAATGCTTTCTGATTACGCCAACCACATTATCAGCAAATTGCAATCCTTTATTGTTGTATGAAAAATCCTGTCTGATAGACATCACATTGGGCAGACAACTGACTTCACTGATAATCCTGGTTTCAAATACTGCATTTCCAAATGCATCAAACGTCACAACAATCACTGGCTCATTAAGAGAGGATACAATCAGTTTAAGCAAGGTAATATAGCGCTTTTCTTTTTCATCCTGATATAAAACCCCTTCAAATCAGTCGTAAGCAAAAACTACGGCACATTGAAAAGAATTAAGCTTATACAGCAGTTTACGTTTGATCTGCGGATATGCCCTTTCAAGAATTGTTGATTTGAACTCGTTTGTAACAGCTTCTTTCTGTTTTCTTGTCATTGGAATGTTGGATATTTGCTTTTTTAACTGGCGATATGCTAAAAGCAGATCTCGCTCACTATCCGCAAGAATTCCTCCCACAATAAATAACTGCTCACCAACCGATTCATCAATATACAAATACTTCATAATCCTAAAGAAAAAAGTGAGGGCCCGCATCAATCTGCACATCCAGCATCCGTCTGCCGGAAACCGACACTTTTCGGCGATTCAATTCACCTTTGGTAATGACATTTTAGCTTTTGAAAGCGAAAATAACAAGTGGAGCTGAGGGGGTCTGGAACAGCGTAATCTTATAGGATTTATACTGTTTTATGACCTCTTTTACGGGCGAATTTTTCCATTTATAAGCGAATTCCCCGTTATTACAGTTATATTTTTTCAGGTCGGTCCCAAAAGTCGGTCCTGCACATTGAAGATGGTTTTATTTGTAGATTTTCCTTCGGTGCCCGATATTCAGTGCGATGATAACCAGCTTCTCATCTTCAATTGTACAGATCAAACGATAGTCTCCAATTCGATATCGCCAATATCCTCGTTTATTTCCTGCCAGAGCCTTCCCAATCCTTCGTGGATCATCAATTCCTTCAAGATTTTTCCGAATCCACGAAGTGACCATTCTCTGTGTATATTTGTCCAGTTTTTTGATTTCTTTGATTACTTCTTTAGTAAAACTGACGATTTCAGAAGCTTTTTTGACTTTATGACTCTTCTCCGGTTTT
>JAUNEN010000131.1 GCA_030525525.1 Erysipelotrichaceae bacterium | reverse complement strand
AAAGAACTGATGTTCCTCAGAGTTTTGCAGTCTGAGAATCATCAGTTCTTTCAGTTGGATTATTTTGCGTTCTGTGCGATGAAGTCCCAGGCACTGAGTCCGTTTTCATCAACAGCTTCGTTGTTGTCAAAATAGATCCATGACCAGTGGCCGGCATATTCATGTGCATTGCCGTTTTCATCTTTGAATCTTCCGGATGTGTCAGTAACCTTTTCAGGATTGAAGACATGGAGATCGGAAGCACCTGCTGCCTGCAGTCTTTCAACATTTGTCTTTGAGCAGTCTTCCGGAACAACTGTTGTGTCTGCTGAGCTCCAGATGAAGAAGAGCGGCTTGTCTTTGATCTTTTCGATATCAGCGTCTGTGATATTTTCTGATTTCAGTGATTCGCAGATCATGACATATGCATCATAGTCATCTGTATAGTTGATTGCCTGAAGCAGTGTCATGTAGCCGCCGTTGGAGCATCCTGTCAGGATGACTTTTTCAGCACCGACTTTTTCTTTGTAAGCCATGATCATTTCATGGAGTGACTCTGTATAGAAAGACTTTTCTGTGGATAATGTGTAATCCTGAACAGCAATGCTGTCATGACCATCTCTGTCCATCCAGTAGGAAGGGCACTGAGGTGAGAGAACATAAGCACCGCCTACGATGTTCTGGAATTCTTCAGAAGCGAGGTTTGCTGCTTCGTTTCCGAGCAGAGGAATACGGGGATCTGTTCCGCCTTCTCTGACATGGCCTTCACCGCCGCCATGCAGCCAGACAACGAGTGTTTTGCTTTCTGTTTCCGGTTCGTAATATGCATATCCGTATGTTGTTCCGTTGGAAGCTGTATAGGAGTCAATCGAGAACATATCGGCTGATGTTTCCGTTCCTGCCGGATTCGGTGCAATTGTAACAGCAGCTGTATTACCGCCTGCTGTTGTATCGACATCAATATCAAGCTTGTAAGGGGACCATTCATTTCTTGTGATGGCCGCATTGTATGTCAGTGCATTGCCTTCACTCGGACCGATGTTCAGCTCAACAACTGCTGTTGTTGAAGCTTCTGTTGTTTTGTTTCCGGATGCGTCAGTCAGATATGCATCAATGATGTTTCTCTGGCTTGTGACCATTGAGAGCGGCATACCTTCCGCGCCCCAGTCAGGAGCGACTCTTGTTTCCGTAATGCTGACATGATCCTTGTCAAATGAATCGACGGCTGTGTCAAAAGTGATATTGATTCTTGATACGGACGCACCCCAGTCATCCCCCTGTACGAAACGGGTATATGTACCTGTGACTGCTGTCGGTTCAGTTTCTGTCTGCTGATCAGCTGAAGGTTCAGCCGGTGCAGAACTGCAGGCAGCCAGAAGTGAGGCTGCAGCGATGGAAGTCAAAACTTTAGCGAATTTCTTCATTTTTCTTTTCCTCCTGAATGCATTTTTAATTTACTTTTTCTGCACGCAGGATTCTTTTCCTTTTGAACATTTCCTTTTCCCTTTTCGATCATCCGCATTGAAACATTCAATGCGGCCGTCAGTTTTCATTGCTTTTTTGAATCTGCAAATCTTGAAAAAACAATGCTCACGGAGTATATAAGTAAGTGTATACTAACTTTAATGTATGCCCGCTTTTGAGCAGGTATTGTCCTGTGCGCCGGGCATTCATTTATGACTATCCGTTAGGTTTGTCTAACTGGATAAAACAGATTCAAAGGAGGATGACGGCATGCAATTTGATGAAATGGGAAATCAGGCAGGAAAAACATTGATGCTGCTGCCGGGAACAGCCTGTGATTACCAGACAAACTTCGGCAATGTGATCAAGAGACTCTCTGAGAAGTATCATCTGATCTGTGTCAATTATGACGGCTTTGACGGGACAGATTCGATCTTTCCGGATATGATCACAGTCACTGAAAAAATAGAGAAGTATGTCATTGAGAATCATGGCGGTCATCTTGACGGTGCAATCGGTTCTTCCTTAGGCAGCACTTTTGTCGGCCAGCTGATCATGAGAGAAAACATCCATATTGATCACGGTATTTTCGGAAGTCCGGATCTTGATCAGAGCGGCAGATTCAGTGCCTGGCTGCAATCAAAACTGGTTGTACCTTTACTGACAGGATTCACAAAGAATGAAAAGAAGAAAGCAAAAACCAGAGAAAAGCTGAAGAATTTTTTTGAAATGAATGATGAGATGGCAGACCGGTTTATGGGATGCTTTGCCAAATTCAGTCCGGAATCGATCAGGAATGAATATTACTCAGATCTGTTGACATGGCTGAAAGATGATATCCATGTGGAAAATACAAAGGTTCATTTCATCTATGCCAACAAGATGGGTGAAAAGTATTTAAAGCGCTATAAGAAGTATTTCAGAAATCCTGACATCCGTGAATTCGACATGCAGCATGAACAGTGGCTTTTCGGCGATGATCAGTATGCTGTTCCGGTACTCAAAGTTATTGATGAATTCATGGAAGTCAATGAATAACAAAGCAATGAAGAAGTATTCACTGAAGCAGAAAGGGACATTATGGTGACATTCATTCTGACACTCTTCATGTGTGCACTGCTGTTTCTGATGATTCTTTCAGCCACATATTTCTACCCGTGGGAAGGCTTATTGAAATTCTTTCCCGAAGATATTGAAGAAAAAGCACGTCTGCATAAACCGCCTTTTGCATCGGCTCCCGTATTCGGATGGATCAGTATGCTGTTATGTTCAGCAGGGATGATGGGTGTGATTGTTTATGCCGGGTTTGAAGGCATTCAGAACAGATTTACATTCGGTCAGTTTTTCACACGCTTTCTGATTATCTTTTACGGCTTAAAGGCATTCGATATCATCGGTCTGGATTATTTCCTGATCACAAAGACACAGTTCTTTCAGCATTTCATTCCGGAAACCAAAGGATGTGAAGGCTATCACAGGTTTGGCTATAACAGAAAGGAACAGATGAAAAGAATCATCATGATGCCGTTTGGTGCATTTCTGAGTGCATGGATCTGTACATGGTTCTGAGTGCTGCTGTCAAAAAAAGCAGATTGCGCAAAGAGATGATCTGAATACAGGAGAGCGGAAACAGGAGAAGCTATGAAAGTATTGGTATATGGTGCCGGCGTCATCGGCGGACAATTGACACACGCATTGATACAGAGCGGCAATGATGTAAGTGTGATTGCCCGTGGGGCATGGGCAGAAACACTGAGAGCCAACGGGCTCAGGATACATCATTATATTCAGAGAACAAATACCAGAGACTGTCCGCGTGTTCTTGAAGCAATCGATGAAGAGCACTATGACATCGTCTTTGCAGTCATGCAGTACAGGCAGATGGAAAAGATCCTGTCTGACTTAGCACGGATTGACAGTCCGCTTGCTGTACTGACAGGCAATAATCTGTCTGTGAATGAGATGGAAACATATATCCTTGAGAACAGCAGAAAGCCGAAACAGATGCTCTTCGGATTCTGCTCAACTGCCGGCACAAGGGAAAACGGCAGACTCACAACCGTTCATACCGGGGATGGGCAGCTGACAGTCGGAAAAGCACATGAAGAAGTTTCAGAAGATGTGAAAGAAATTCTGAACCAGCTGTTTTCGAAAAGCAGACTGTCACTTTCTTATTGCGACAATATGGATGCCTGGCTCAAATATCATGCGGCATTCATCCTGCCGGTTGTGTATCTCTGCTACAAAACAGGATGCAATCTGAGAAAATCAAGCCGTGAAGAAAGGAAGCTGATGCTGGATGCAGTCAGGGATGCGTATCATCTTTTGATGAAACTCGGCATTCCGGTAAGACCGGAAGGTGATGTAAAAACACTTGAACCGGGCGTATTGAATACAGCACTCAGAGCAGTGATCTTTGTGATTTCAAAAACTCATATCGGAGCATTATGTACAGGCGAACATTGTGCCCATGCGCCGGGTGAAATGGAAGATCTGGATGAAGCATTTCAGACAATCCGTTCAAAGAAGCCGGATGTTCCGATGCCTTCCTTTGACAGGTTAAGGTCAATGATGCCTTCGTGGGATCAGATCCATGAGATATATGCAAAATGACAGTCATTGATGACTGACATGAGAAGGGAATACATATGAAATACCTTGAATTCGGAAAAGAGAACAAAGAATTGATGGTTCTGCTGCATGGAGGAGGAACAAGCTATCTCGGAGTCCTTCCTGCCGCCAGAAAGATTGCAAAGCATTATCATGTTGTATTACTTGCTTATGACGGTTTCAATCCATCCGAACCGGAAACAGAATTTAAATCTCTGAGCTATGAAGCACATTGTCTTGAAGATTACATCATTGAAAATTATGACGGTAAAGTCGATATTCTTTACGGTCTGTCCTATGGCTGCCGCACATTGATGCAGATTCTCGAGGACAACAGGCTGAAGATCACAACAACAATTGCGGACGGCATGTCTCTGAAGGATTATCCGGATATTAAAAATGATGTTCTGAAAGAAATCTATCTGTTTTTCTTCACGGGAATATTCTTTGTCATCATGGGCAGGGCGGGAAAGCTGCGCAAGAGATTTCTTGCAAAGATCACCGGCCGCAGCTATGAAGAAGCAGACAGGATTCTGTATACCTCAGCTTCCTGGAATAGCTGGAAGAATCAGGACAGATGCCTGATCGGCAAAAAGACGGATTACAGCGTATTCAGAAATACCGATATGCATATCTGGTACGGTATCAAAGGAACAGTCGACAAAAAGCTTTCTTCCGGACTGAAAGAGCTCGAACAGAAGGGATATCCGTTTTCTTATAAAATATTTGAAGATATGGGGCACGGCGGCCTGATCGCTGAAAATACAGACCGTTTTATTGAAGAAGTACAGGCTGCTCATCATTCTCATTGAATTGTCTGCAGATCTGAAAAAAAGAAGGAATTGAAAACAATGATGATCATTGAATTGACAGCATATTGCATTCTGTTTACGTTCATGGTGAAAATCGGAGTCGGAAACAATGCATTGAACGGTCTTTATTTCTATCCGAAGCCGGTTCAGGAAAAGGTATTTGAACTTGGACTGACAGAGAGGGAAACGGTTGCTGAGAAGCGCAAAGTATTCATGAGTGCATTCTTTGCGGTCATGACGATCGCATTGATTGTCATCATCCGTTTTGTCAACGGTGTTCATACTTTTTCAGAGGCGTATCTGCAGGCACTTCTTTTTCTGGAAGTCATGAACTGGTATGACGGAATTGTCATTGACAGACTGTGGGTAGGTCACAGCAGATTCTGGATGATACCCGGTACAGAAGGAATTCCCTATGTACAGACATGGCCGCAGGTATTGAAAAAGCGGGCAATCCTGAGTGTGATCTGGATCATCGGTGCGGCGATCATTGCGGCAGCTGTGATGCTTCTTCCGTGATGCTGCGAAGACCGGAAATACAAGGAATAAAGTATCTGCAGTGACCTGTGTTCAGCAAGCCTTGTCAATGCTGAAATAAGCACACAGAAACAAAAAATACAGCCTGAGCATTGTACGGATACGATCTGCAGACAAACGGATACAGAAAGTAAGGCAGAGAAAGCAATCAATGAAGAATTATGAAGCTGCATTCATTGGCTTCATCCGGTCAGATACAGACGATATCATCACAGCAATCCCCGGCGACACCAAACTGCCTGAAAAACAGGTCAGATGTCTGCGAAGAGACAAAAGTGCACCAGAGGCATACCTGCAGCCTTCCTCTGCAGATTTAATTCAATTCAGATAATTGCAGCGATAGTCATAAGCTGGAAATGATTTTTAAACGGAAGAAGATGCTTCTTAATGAAGATGCTGTCTTCTTCT
>JAUNEN010000050.1 GCA_030525525.1 Erysipelotrichaceae bacterium | reverse complement strand
GAATGAAAACGGTGAATGGATTCTGAAAAGAGGATTTGATGATTCTTCGATCGCAGTCTTTGCGCTTAACAAAGACGGTTCCATCGGTCAGCTGACTGATCTCAAAGTCTTTGAAGGCAGCGGCTACTGGTGTCATGGCGGCGGGCAGTCAACCGTACATTTCCATTGCGTCAAGGAAAGAAATCATATTGTTTATGCGATGAGCAGAGGAAGCGATGAAATCATCATCCTGAAACTTGATGAAGAAACAGGAAAGCTTGAACTGATCAGACGGCATCAGACACGCTTCGGCTATGCCCCGCGCCATGCAGTTCTCCATCCTTTGAAGGAGATTCTCTATTGCGTCAACGAAAACTATCCGTCTGTCTCTGTCTATGAAATCAAAGAAGATGACCTGAATGAAATCCAGCTGATTGAAACGATGGATGAAGATTATTACAAAGAGCGTCCGCTTCCTGTTTTCACAAAGCCTCATGCAGATGAAAATGAAATCAACTCCTCAGGATTCGGCGACCGTAATGCAGCGATGTGCAGTGACATTCATGTCAGTCAAAACGGAAAACATCTTTACGCATCCACCCGCAGATTCGCTGCAACCGGTGCACTTGCGGTATATGACATCCTGGAAAACGGTCAGCTGAGACTCAGACAGATCTTCCCGTTAAAAGGAAAAGATCCAAGAGGCTTCAATCTCATTCAGGATGATTCCCTTATCATCATCGGCCTTCTGGATCAGAATCTTGTTCAGATATTTGAAATCAATGAAGACGGTACAATCGGAGAACTCATTGATGAGATATCTCTAGATTCCCCATCCTCATTTACACAATAAAAAAAGAAAACAGTCGATTGTGACTGTCCTTTTTGTTGTGTGACGGGAAGCTGCCGTATTCCCATTGTCACTGTTGATTAGATTAGAATCTGAGTTCAGCTATGACTTCTCTGATTTCGTCAAATGAGAGCGGTTCGGTATAGTCCGAATCATCTTCATCATGAAGAGACCAGGCGAATTCAAAGCTTTCTTCCTTCGCCTCTTCCATCTCAGTTCCCTATGCCTCCAACACGATTTATCTTATCGCAAAATTTATATAATCCAATTCTTGACAATACGAAATAATCATTTTTGATCAGCGGTCAGTTTTCATGCAGGTGGTGATACAGAGCACCGATCAGATTTGCGTCATTGTAGAAAGCACATGTGCAGACACGCGGCAAAGGCAGAATCACGCCTGCCAGCATATCCGGATTGTATGAAGGCAGATCTGCGATTGACTGCTCAAGAGAAGCCATTAATGCAGGCTGCTTTGAAATCCCGCCGCCGATACTGATCACTTCAAGATCGAGCAGTGCATTGAGACTGTACAGCATCACTGCCAGATGATCTGTATATTGTTTCAATGCTTTTTGTGCATCAGGATCGCCCTTTTCAACACGTTCAAAGAACTGATGTCCGTTCATTTCAGATACATCTTCACCGGTGATCAGCTGAAGTCTTCTGAACAGTCCCCGATAGCCGAGATCCGACCAATAGCTCTCCTTTGAATCAGCATGATAGATATCGGTGCAGACCATTGAAAACTCACCGGCTGAAAATGATTTTCCCCGATGCAGTTTTCCGTCAATGATCAGGCCGCCGCCGATTCCGGTTCCTATCAGCATAACCGCACCGCATTCAACCGATTTCAGACTGCCTTTGAACACTTCCGCAAGGGCTGCACTTTTGCCGTCATTTTCAATTGAGACAGGCAGGCTGTATCTTTCTTCAAATTCCCTTTTGATATTGCATTCATTCAGATACGGGAACACAGCGACCACATGAATGATTCCCTGCACGGGATCAATGATGCCCGGCGAAGAAATCGCAATGCCTTCAATTCTGCTTTGAACCGGTTTTACAATCTCATCAATGACCGAAAGGAATTCTTCCTTTGAAGCAGTTCTTGCCGGTGAAGGGACTTCTCCCTTTTCAAGAATTTCACCTTCTTCATTCATGAGTGCATATTTCAGGGCTGTTCCGCCCCAGTCAAATACCAGATATTCTTTCATACGACTCTCCGTCACAATACACATGAAATATTTTGATTCCATGCATACTTCGTCTGTTACTTCTATCTTATATGCATTATCATTCGTCTGTCCAAAAAAGACAGTATGTTTCCGATACTGTCTTCATTTAAGCTCAGGCTTTGCCGCTGGATGCAGCGGCGAGCGTGCGCTGTTTCAATTGTTCTTCATCACCCAGATAGTAATGATTCAATACATTCATGTTTTCATCAAACTCATACACAAGCGGAATTCCGGTCGGTATGTTCACATTGATGATTTCTTCTTCATTCAGCCCGTCAAAATATTTCACAAGACTGCGGAGCGAATTGCCGTGGGCAGCGATCAGCACCCTTTTTCCCTTTCTGATCTGAGGTTCAATCACTTCTTTAAAATAAGGAACGGTACGTGCAACCGTTGTTTCAAGCGATTCGGTAAGCGGCAGTAATGACGGATCGACATCGCGGTAGATCGCAGAAAGGGCAGGGTTACGCGCATCATCCTCACTTAATGCGGGTGGCTTGACATCATAGGAGCGCCGCCAGATTTTCACCTGCTCTTCGCCGTATTTCTCAGCTGTTTCAGCTTTGTTGAGTCCCTGTAATGCGCCGTAATGCCTTTCATTGAGCATCATCGATTTTTCAACCGGCAGCCAAACCCTGTCCATTTCATCCAGAATGTGATTCAGGGTATGGATTGCCCGCTTTAAGCAGGATGTATAGCAGATGTCAAAGTCATAGCCTGCTTCTTCCAGAATTCTTCCGGCAGCTTTTGCTTCCTCATGGCCTTTTTCAGAAAGATCCACATCGGTCCATCCGGTGAACAGATTCTTTTTGTTCCATTCACTTTCGCCATGGCGGATCAATACAAGTTTCATGATTCAGTCCTTATGCGGCAAGCGATGCACCGAGTGCTTCACACTCTGCGATTGCGGAATCATCCGGTTCATTCATGCAGATAACACCATCTGAAACAAGCTCTGCACCGCAGTTTCTGACACGCTCTTCCCAATCGCGCATCCAGGTGCCGTCACCCCAGCCGTAAGAGCCGAAAAGACCTGTCTTCTTTCCGCTTAAGAAAGCTTCTGCGTCCGTGAAGAACGGATCGAATTCACTTTCTTCAAGAACTTCCGCTCCCATTGCCGGGCAGCCGAATGCGATTGCATCATAGTTGTTCACATCCGCTGCACTCACTTCGGAAACACTCATCATGACCGCATCTGCACCTGCATTTTTCATTCCTGCACAGACTGCCTCTGCCATCTTTTCCGTGTTGCCTGTTCCTGACCAGTAAATAACCGCTGTTTTCATAAATTTCATTCTCCTTTTCCTTATATTGCAACAGCCAGCTCTTCAAGCGGCACGCCGTCCGAAAAGCTGTTTTTCATTTCTTCCGTACACTGTCTGAAAGACTCGAAGATCTTCAATGCCTGCTCGCAGTTTCCGTATACCTTCCATGCCCCTGCGAAAATACACGGTCTGTTTTCCAGAAAGCCGATCACATCATCGACAGGAAAGCCGAGAAACAGGCCTGCCTCATGCGGGAAATCTTCATCCGCATTGAGTTTTTCATAGAGCCGCTCAATGCACATTCCCACTCTGTCGCAGCGATATCCTCTTTCCGAAAGAATTCTTTTTGCCTTTGCGCATGAGAGATCCGCTTTCAGTTTCTGCAGCTGCACAAGATACAGAAGTGCTCTTCCGCGGATGACTTTCATCAGATACAGCCGCAGATTCTTTTTCTTCAGCCGCCTGTTGAGACTTTTGACATCGTTTTCGAGTCTTCGTTCCGATTCACACGGAACATTGAACAGACTTCCTGTCTTGAGTCCTGCCAGAGTCGGCGCTGCATATTGCACAATCAGTTCTTCAAGCATCTCTCCTCCATGAGTTAGTTTTATCTAACTTTGTCCGTTTTAATTAAGCGGGTGTATCCATTCGCTTGAAGTTAGTCTATTCTAACTGATATCTGAAGTCAACTGACACTGTCAGACAGAAGAAGAAAATTCAGAAAAATTCATTGAAAGTGTGATTTCGGCGGCTCTTTTCAGAAGAAAGAAATGTTCTATGCATACATCTCACAATTTTCAGATTTGAGTTTTATCTTTAATTTGTAATTGTTTTTGATTCAGTCAATAATGTATGGGATGTCAAAAAAGAAAAAAAAGATGAAAAAAAGAGCCGCCAAAAAGGCTCTCCATACCACTCAGCAGCCGCAGAAGACAGAGATCAGAAAAGTCAGCGGGATTACAAAACAGCGTGCAGTTCCAAAACATGCCGATGTTTCACACAAGCCTGTAAAGCCAACCTCAAAGCCGTCTGCTGCAGAAAAGAAGGAAGATCTCAAAGCAAAACAGCCTCTGATCAAAGAACCTGAAGCTGCGAAAAAAGCTGAAAAACCTGAAAAAGCTGAAAAGCCGAAAGCAGAGAAGAAGGCAAAAAGCAGATCATGGGTCTTTGCCCTGATCATGGCAGCTGTATTGATCTACGATGAGCTTCTGCTTCATCACTCATCCGGCTTCCCGTTTTCATCTTCTTCCCTGATTTCAATTGTCTTCTTTTCACTCAGCTACGGCTGTCTCTTCAGTTTTCTGACTTCCTTTTTCAGAAACACAAAGATCAACCGGATTGCAAGAGGCCTGATCATGACAGCCATCGCTGTATGGTTTCTGGTCTGCTTCTTTGTTCATAAACAGTTCAAGGTCTTCTATGATCTTGCGACCATGAGTGCCGGTGCTTCCGATGCGCTCGGACAGTTTCAGGCAAATGTGAAAGAGCTGCTGTTAAGTTCAGACGGATTAATCAGGATTGTACTCTACCTCTGCCCGCCTGTTCTTTATCTGATTTACGGTCATCAGATTGACCGGGCTGAAAAGACAGGTTTTAAAACAAAGCTGATCACATTCCTCTGTTTCTGTTTATGCCTTGCCGCTTCACTCGGATCGGTTTATCAATTTGGTTCATGGGATACACTTCTCAAGCAGTACAACTTCACAAATGCAATCAGCTCCTTCGGCCTTTCCACAGCCACATTGCTCGACGGGCGCAAGACGGTATTCCCGGATTCCATGCTCGGCTTTGAAAAGGAATATACAAAACTGATCCACACCACATCAAAAGCCGGTGAGAAAAAGATTGAATGGAACAAAAACGAGCTGACCTTCGACTGGAGCAGACTCGCAGAAAATGCAAGTTCAGCCGAAAAGAGCCTGGATGCCTATGTCGCTTCGCAATCCGCTTCCAATAAAAATGAATTCACCGGATTGTTTGAAGGAAAGAATCTGATCATCCTGACAGCAGAAGCTTTCTCGGATGAGATTGTCAGCGAAGAACTGACACCGACTCTCTACAGACTGATTCATAAAGGTTTCTATTTCACGGATTACTACCAGCCTTCCAGTGCCGGCACAACCGGCGGTGAATATGAGATTGTCTTCGGGATGTTGCCGAGCAACGGAGGCTCCTCATTCAAGAATATGGCCGAGTACAACAACTGCTGGACCATGGGTTCAGTGCTCAATAACCTTGGCTATGAAGGCTGGGCTTTCCATAACAACACCTACACATTCTATGACCGTGATCTGACCCACAACAACCTCGGCTATTCGCACGGCTTTATGGGATATGGAAACGGCATGGAAGAGTTTGTCGAATGGCAGTGGCCGGAAAGCGATGTTGAAATGATTTCCGGAACCATGCCGATGTATGAGAATGCAGAACACTTCAATGTCTACTACATGACAGTCAGCGGCCATAACGGCTATGACTACGGCACCAACAGCATGTCCCTCAAGCATTGGGACAAAGTTCAGAATCTCAATTGTTCGGAACGTCTCAAAGGCTATATTGCCTGCAACCTCGAGCTGGAAGAAGCTCTGACCTATCTTGTCAATCGTCTCGAGGAGCTTGGAAAAGCAGATGATACGGTGATTGTTCTTTCTGCCGATCACTTCCCCTACGGTCTTGATGACGGGGCGGGTTTAGGCAGTATGACGTATCTCTCCGAATTATACGGCCACAATGTCACGGACTTCCTTGACAGAGATCATAACGGTCTGATTATCTGGAGCGGCATGCTGGAAGACAGAGAACCCGTACAGATCGATGCACCGGTATCTTCACTTGATATCCTGCCGACACTGCTGAATCTTTTCGGCATTGAATTTGATTCAAGAATCTTCCCCGGCCGCGATGTCTTCTCTGATGCAGAGCCGCTTGTCTTCACCATCTTCTATGACTGGAAAACAGAGCTTGGCTCCTATAACAGCCTGACAGATACATTCACACCGAATGAAGGTGCCGTAATACCGGAAGGCTATGAGGAGCGGATCAAAAAGATTGTCCGCAATAAAATCAATTATTGCGCGGGCTATAACAATACAGATTATTTCAATCACTTATTCCCGAAACAATGAGCAGCCTATCTGACTGCTCATTGTTTTCATATTCATTCAAATACTGCAAATGACTGCGGACCGATGGTCAGAATCTCATGTTCGATTTCTGCTTCACCGATTGTGTAAACTGCTTTTCTGCCTCTGCATTCGGAAAGTCTGATTCTGACTCCCTGCTTTGAAGGATTGAGTGCACAGAGAAGATTTCCTCTCTCATAGACAAACGGCATTTCTTCCCTGACGGCATAGACTGTTCTGAATGAGGCATCAGCCTGCAGATCTTTGAATCTATGCCTGAGTGATGTGAGGCTTCTCACCGTATTCAGAAGCGAATCCGGATCTTCTTCCTGTGCTTTGACGCTCGGTGCATTTTCACTTTGATCAACCGGCAGATAGAGCTTTTCTTCTTCGCAGTCCGAGAAGCCGTGATTCTTTGTATCATCCCATTGCATCGGCGTACGTGAACCGGTTCTGTGATAGCCTCCTTCCTTTGATCTTACATCAAGGAATTTCATGCCGATCTCATCGCCATAGTAAATAAAGGGAATGCCCGGCATGCTCAATATAAATGCATAGGCAATCTTCAGTTCGGGGACTGACAGAGTTCTTGCAGGACGCGGGGTATCATGGTTGCAGGTAAACATCGAAATGTATCCGTTTTTCGATGTTACCCTGTATTTGGGCAGATAATCATCCAGGAAGCGCATGATATCGCCTTTTCCTTCAGCTCTGAAGAAACTGTTGTCTTCACCGCCTGTTTCATAGTCTCTTAACAATGTGTTGTATCCGTTATGCCAGTGATCGAGATAAAAATCCATGTGGAAACCGCCGCCGTTGATTGCCTGCTTCGGATTTGACCATTCAGAAACAAGAGCAGCTTCCGGATAATCCGCATCCAGCATTTCACGGACAGAGCGCCAGATTTTTGCGGTCGCCGATTTGTTTTCATCATCATTTTTGACAAGTGAATCCGCCATGTCCACACGGAACCCGTCACATCCTGCATCCAGCCAGAAGCGCATGACATCCTTCATCGCTTCGATTGTCGCAAGAGCTTCAGGCGAATCGACTGCCGACATCCACTTTTCTGTTCTGTTGAGCCAGCCGTAATTGAGGGCAGGCTGCGATGCAAAGAAATTCAGCATGTATGCCCCATATCTTTCGGTCATACCGGAAATATAGGGATGTCCGCCGATTCCTTCAAATGCATTTGAAGTCCATACATATCTGCCCGAATATTCATTTTCTTCATACTGGGATGATTTGATGAACCATTCATGAGTGTCGCTTGTGTGGCCGGGCACAAGGTCAAGCAATACCCTGATTCCCCTTGCATGTGCTTCTTCAAACAAATGAATCAGATCTTCATTGGTGCCGTATCTTTCAGCCACCTTTTTATAATCACGGACATCATATCCGGCATCTTTGAAAGGTGAATCAAAGCATGGATTGATCCATAATGCATTTGCGCCGAGGCTTTTCACATAATCAAGTTTTTCAATAATTCCGTTCAGGTCCCCGATTCCGTCAGAGTTTGTATCTTTGAATGACTGGGGATAGATTTCATAAAATACTGCGTCTTTTAACCATTCAGGCATATCCATTCTCCGGTTTCAGTAATTCTGCAAGATCGCCGCTTTCAATGATCAGCGGGCGGCAGGAAGGATCGCTGATCACTTCTTTCTGCTGTCTTTCAATCTCTTTTCTTTCATATCCATCAGTATTGAGAAAGACTGATGGTACACCGCATGCACAGGCAATGCCGACATCCGCCTTCATATCATTGCCGATCATGAGTGCTGTTTCTTTCGCAATATCATACTCTTTGAGCATGGCCTCCATGAACTGCTTCTGCGGTTTTTTCACGCCATGGTCCGAAGAGATGTAAATCCCGTCAAACAGATCATACAGACCGCACATCTTCAGTTCTTCGACGGTGAAGAGAGTCTGGGCATTGGAAAGCAGCCACACTCCTTTTCCTTTCTGTTTCAGCTGTTTTAATACCGTGATTGTATTTCTGTAAGGAAACAGTTTTTCACGGGAAGCTTTGCGGAAAACAGAAGCCGCCTTCTCAATCCATTGTGAATCAGGCTGTTTTCTCAGGTACGGGATATGAAGAGGAGCTTCCTCATACAGTCTTCTGAATACAATTCCAAGATCAATTTCCGGATACCGGATTTCAGGTGTTTTCAGTTTTTCCTCTTCCTCTTCACACATACGGAAGTAAGCCTGTTTCATCTTTTTGGGCAGCCATACAGCCCCGGCTTTCAGATAATACCGGGATATCACTTTCCAGACTTCTTTTTTGGTCTGATCCGTATGGATGTCAACCAACGTTCCGTAAAGATCGAATATATAGTTTTCAATCATTGTTTCTTTCCAAGAACTGCGATACTCCAGCCGGGCAGTTTCAGAGTGCTGTCATTCAGTTCAATCTTTTCTTCATTTGTATTGAGAACAGCTTTCAGTTCACTGAACTCTGCGGCAGAAGAAAGATCTGCTTCTGCGGCTTCGCCTGAAAGATTCATGACGATCAGAATGGTGCTGCCTTCATATGATTTTGTATAGGCAGTCACTCTGTTATTGCATGCGTCATATTGCATTGCCACTTCGCCATGCGTGATCTCTTTGAATGAGTTTCTGATTTTCAGAGCCTGCTTTGCATAATTGTAAATGCTGAGCGGATCGTCTTTCTGTGCTTCATAGGAAGGAAAGACCATCTTCACTTCGTCCATATCAATCGGTCCCGTGCACATGAATTCAGCTTCAGGATCATCGCTCCAGTACATCGGCGCACGCTTGTTTTCATCTTTTCCGCTGCCCTTCATGCCGAGCTCTTCGCCATAATAGACAAATGCATTGCCGCGCATGAACAGGTTCATCGCAATGGCCGTCTTGACTTTGGAGCCGTCATCATTCGGATAATATCCGGCGCTTCTTGCCATATCGTGATTCGTATAGAACGGTGCATTGATATAGTTCTCATTGTATGAAGCAAACAGTTCCTGTTCCCTGACCTGTGCTTCGCCATACGCATTTGCATCAGATCCCTTGATCACGGAAGCGATCACTCCGTCGTTATTGGCAAAGGAGAAGTCAAACATTGAATCAATTCCTGATGCGTAATATTGCGCAAACGTATTGCGGTCTGTCCAGCCTTCCGCCACAAAGTAACATTCAGGATTCAGTTTCTTTCCTTCTGCGACAAGCCACTTCAGGAATTCGATATTCTTTTCGTTGTTTCCGGTGTAATAGGATGTCACCGCATCCAGACGGAAGCCATGCACGCCATGATCAAGCCAGAATTTCATAATATCAGAAATCTCGCTTCTGACTTTTTCACTGTCAAGATTGAGATCCGGCATTTCCGACCAGAACCTGGCTTCGTAATACCAGTTTGTATCAGAGAGCGGTGAATAGCCATCTCCGGCATCTCTGCTGAAGTTGTAATAGTCAAAATACGGACAGTACTCCGCCGAAGCTTCCCAGTCTTCCGGCAGCTCCTTCAGATATTCATGGGCTTCTCTGAACCATTCATGAGTATCCGATGTGTGGTTGAGCACCAGATCAACGATGACTTCGATTCCTCTCTGATCACATTCTTTGATCAATGCATCAAAATCATCCATCGTTCCGTATTCGGGATCGATGTCTTTATAGTCATTGACATCATATTTGTGATAGGTATCGGAAGGACATACCGGCATCAGCCAGATTTCATTGAAACCAAGATCTTCAATATAATCCAGTTTTGAGATCAGTCCTTTGAGATCGCCGATACCGTCATTGTCTGAATCTGCAAATGAATAGACAAATACTTCGTAAGTGCTCCGGAAATCATCGTCTGCTTTGACAGGCGTCAGATTCTGATTCAGCTCCATCATCTGAACCGAAGAAGCAGCAGACGGACTGCCTGCTGCTTCTGAATCTTTGTTTGTACATGCGCACATGGCAAGCACTGCGAGCAATGCACAGATTCCGGATTTCTGTAAATGATTCTTTTTCATCCTTTGACTGCGCCTGACATGCCTTCGACGTAGAATCTCTGCATGTACAGGAAGAGCAGTGCAATCGGAATGGAGATGACAACTGCACCGGCTGCGAAGCATGTGTACCACTGGTAGATATATTCCTTCTGCAGCATGTTCCAGAGACCGATCGCTACCGTAAACTGATCGGCATTTGCACGGCAGAGGACTTTTGCAAAGATGAAGTCAACCCATGGTGCAATGAAGGAAGTCAGTACCGTGTAGATGACAATCGGCTTTGCCAGCGGCATTGTGATCTTTGTGAATACCTGCCACTGGGTTGCGCCGTCAATGATGGCTGCTTCGTCGATTGAACGCGGAATTGTATCAAAATAGCCTTTTGCGATCTGGAAGCCAAGTCCCGTACATGCGGAATAGACAACAATCAATCCGATCCTGATTGAGCTTCCTTCCGTCAGTCCCATCGATTTCAGAAGGAAATACTGGGCAATCATTGTCATGAATCCCGGGAACAGTCCGAGAATCATTGCAATGTTCATATAAGGCTTACGGAATGCAAAGCGCATTCTGGAAAGTGAATAAGCGACGGAAAGAACGAAGAATGTCGAGAAGAAGCATGTGATGATCGCAATGATCAGTGTATTTGTGAACATCTTCGGGAAATTCAGAACGTTTCTGTCCGTAAAGAGCTTGATGTAATTATTCAGAGTATAACCCTGAGGAAGGAATGTGCTTGTATAAGCTCCCGGCTCAGCTCTGAAACTGGTGAGCACAATCCAGAAGATCGGCAGAACCCAGATCACAGCCAGAACAGCGAGAAGGACATGAACAAGGACATTCACCGCGACAAGATGCGGACTTCTTTTATTCTTTTTCACCTGCAGTGTACTCATTACATGAATGCCTCCTCATTCTTATAGGATGCGGAATTGCGGTATGTAACAAGCGTGATGATTGTCAGGATCACGAATGTAATGATACCGATAACCGCGCCGAGGTTGTAGTATTGCTGATCGATGGTCAGCTTGTACAGCCAAGTGACAAGCAGATCTGTCTGACCGGCAGTGTCGCCGACATATGTAGGTCCGCCGCCTGATAACAGATAGATGACATTGAAGTTGTTGATGTTGCCGACAAACGATGTGATGAGATAAGGCGTTGTGACGAACAGCATGTAAGGCAGTGTGATCTTGAAGAAGATCGTCACCGGACCTGCGCCGTCCATCTTGGCTGCCTCATACAGTTCACCCGGAATGTTCTGAAGAATACCGGTTACCTGCAGCATCGTATAAGGAATACCGACCCACAGGTTGATCACGATGATCGTGACTCTTGCCCATGTAACATTTGTCCAGAACGGCAGTGACTCACCCGCGCCGATCCATCCGAGATTTCTCAGCAGCACATTCACTGCGCCGTTAGGCTGCAGCATGATGTTCATGATCATCAGGGAGACAAACTGCGGAACTGCGATTGACAGAACAAAGCAGAATCTCCAGAAGCCTTTGGCTTTGGTGTCTTTTCTGTTGATGACCATTGCCAGGATCATACCGAGAATATAGTTCAGGAAGGTTGCGAAGATTGCCCATACAACCGTCCATCCCAGTACCTGCCAGAACTGACGGCCGATGTTTCCCTGCATGTTGAGAACTCTCTGAAACTGTGTCAGGCCGTTCCAGTCAAACAGCATCAGTTTCTCATTCTCTTTTGAATACTCGGTAAATGCCATTGAGATCATATAGACCAAAGGCACAATATTGAAGATCAGAATGCCGAGACACGGCAGCGTCATCAGAGTGATATGAAGATTGCCGTTGAACAGAGAGATAATATCTTCCCTGAATGTCGGTACATGTTCACCGTTTTCCAGTTTCTTCTGAATTTTATAGGAATGCTTCATCTGAAGAATCCATAAAACGACGATGGCCGCCACAACAAAGAGTGCCACGACACCATACAGAAGAATCTGCTGGGAGTTGTCTCCGACGGTATATTCATAAATCTGCTTTGCCTCATTCCAGACTTTCTCCTGAGCCGAATCACCGAGACTCGGCAGAAGTGACAGATCATGAAGACCGCTGCGGATCATGTAGAAGATAAATGCAATTTCGCAGGCGAGGGTGATCAGTCCCTTGACAACCTGCTTATGGCCGATCATGCCGGCACCCATGAAGATTGCGGAAAGCTTTGTATAAAGATCCCCTTTAACAAAGCTCTCAGCAGCTGAAATGTGTTTGTTATTTCTGGCCATTATTCCTCCTCCTTTCATGAATCCATATGCAAAGAAAGCGGCTGAAGCCGGCGTTTACCTTTTCTTCAACCGCTTACTTCACTTTACGAAAGCTCTACGTTTTATTTTGGCTATGATAATTGTCGATTACTGAACAGCTGATTCGTTCATTGACTTGTTCATCGCTTCTGTCTTTTCAGCAGCGTTGTCATGAGTAACTGTACCGGCATTGATTTCCTTACCCATGGATTCTGCCGGTGTCCAGTACTGACCCATAGCTTCCTGCAGAGGCTGAACGATTGAGGAGTAGCTCATTGTGTCCATCTGAGCTTTAGCCAGTGCGTCATCGCCGACGTTGATATTGGAATCTGTCGGGATGATATTTCTGAGATCATAGTGCTTCTGCTGAGCATCTGTTCCTGCCAGATATGCAGCAAGAGCAACTGCGATTTCAGGATGCTCCTTATAGAGAGCTGTTGCCGGGTTGACACCGACTGCCTTGGAGCCTGCGAATGACTTCATCTGCTTTGCTTCGCCGTTGATTGTGATGGTCGGCAGAGCTGCGATACCTGTGTTGTCGCCATATGCATCGAGTGCTTTCTGATAATCCCATGTTCCGGAGAAGAATGCTTTTGCGTCAGAAACAGAGCTGACATCGCCGTTTGCGAAGTTCGGATTCTTGACCAGATCAACCAGATAATCTGTAACTGCAACTGCCTTGTCGCCGGAGAAGTCAATTCCTGCATCTGCATTGCCGCCGTCTGCGCCGAACAGTGTGCATCCGTTTGCTACATAGAAGGATGCGATATACCATGAATTCTCAATCGGGAATGCAACTTTGCCCTTTTCGAGCATTGTGTCGAGTGACTTGATGTCGTCTTCTGTGAAGACACTCTTGTCATAGTACATGAACCATGTGTTTGCTGTGAACGGGAAGCCGTATACAGAGCCGTTGTAAGAGACTGTGTTGACGGTTGTTTCCGAGTTGTTCTTCTTCATTGTCTCAACATTTGCTCCGCCAAGCTCTGCAATACCGCCGGCTTTGATCAGATCAGGGATCTGGTCATTTGCGAACATGTAGACATCTGCTGCTGCAGTCGGGTCTGTACCGACATTTGTCTTTGCATCACCTTCTGAGCATGTGCCGTAGGTGAATGTCAGATTCCATTCAGGATGTGCTTCGTTGAACTGCTGGCACATTGTCTGCAGCCATTCGCCGTTGTCTTTGGACTGATCTTCCTGCGGTCCCCAAACTGTAACTGTTGCGTCAACTGTTTCTGTAGAAGTGCCTGAATCCTGGCCGCCTGATTCCTGATTGCCTGAGCCGCCGCCGCATCCTGCGAGCATCGATACACTCAGCAGAGCTGCCAGACTGGTTGTTAATGCTTTTCTCATTTCCATCTTTCTTTCCTCCAAAAATTATTTGTGTTTTGGAAACGTTACCGTAAACGTTTCCAATTACAATTTCATCATAATCGAAGCGTTTTCACTTTGCAATAGATTATTTTAATTTTTTGATACTTTCTGCTTCGATTACTTTATAGGGTATTGTCTCGTGAACTGCTTCACGGCTGTAGCTGATTCTTAACAGCAGATCTTCGACGCTCTTTCTTGCAAGTGTTTTTGCACTCTGATCCACACTTGCAAGACGCGGTACGGAGTATCTTGTATATTCAATTCCGTCAAACCCGATCAGTGATACATCCTGCGGAACAGATAATCCAAGATCCTTCACCGCCCGCATCACACCGATCGCAATCGTATCGCTCAATGCGAATATGGCTGTGATGTCAGGCTGCCGCTTCAGCAGTTTCAGTGCGGCTTTATAGCCGTCTTCACTGGAGAATCTGCCCGGTTCAAAGTATCTGTCATAATCAAATACAATCCCCTTTTCCTTCAGTGCTTCGACTGCTCCTGAGAATCTGTCGGTACCGACCGTACCGTGAATTGCTTCACGGCTGCCGCCGACAATCCCGATTTTTGTGTGTCCGGCATCCAGCAGACATTTCACTGCATCATGAGAAGCTCTGAAATCATCCGTACAGAAGCTCGACAGATTTTCAAATCCCAGATCAGCTGCACTGCCTGTCACAAGAACAGCAGGAACCGTGATACTGCCGAATGACTTTCTGATATATTCAGGGTTTGCCCCAAGGAATATCAGACCTTTCGGTTTTCTCTCGGTGCAGATCTGCACTGCCGCTTCGATCTCGTTTGAAAATTCATCAAGGAATGTGACGCTGACCGGCTCACCATGATTTTTCAGAAGCTCCTGAATATCTTCCAGAATTGTTTCCAGGAAGAAATTCTTGGTGCCTTTGACAAGAATCGTGATCGCTGAAGACGTTGTCTGTTTCAGAAACTTCGCATTCGAGTTCGGCTGAAAGCCTGTCTCTTCTATCACCTGCAGGATTTTCTTTCTTGCCTCTTCCGAAACATCCTTGTGATGATTGATCACACGGGAAACAGTTCCGATACTGTAGCCGGACAAGCGGGCAATATCCTTAATTGTGCTCATCGCAGCTTTCCCCCTTTCTATGCGATCCGTTATCGTTTCCGTAAACGTTTACAATTCTAATTTCAATATAGAACGCTTTCAGATTGCTGTCAACAGGCTGCATATTATTGTTTGTTTCAATTCATGATATGATTCAGCCAAATGAATTAAAGGAGCTTTGCATGAAAGCTGATGAACTGAAAAACATTCTGAAAGACTATTCAAAAGATGAACTGATCAAGCTGTATTCCAAAACCTACCGCATGGTACCGAAAGAGCGCAGGGAAACCGAAGTTGATGAAATGATCCGCTCTCACGGTGCGAAGCCCGAACCGAAAAAGAAGGATGAAGACTTCAGCACAATCCGTGAAGAAATTCTTCTTTTTGAGGACAATGCTTTAGCACAGCTGTATCTGCGCAGAAACAGATCAATCAGCGAAAAGAAACGGAGAAACTGGAGATTCGACGTCAAGCGTTGCATCAAATATCTGGACCAGATTCCTGAAGACAGTCCAAATTATGCTGAAGCGACTTCACTGTTGTTAAAAACCTTCCATGTGCTGAGCACCGGCTGCGGCATCTGGCTGTTTTCCACCGATCAACCCTTTCAGTCTGTCGGAATTGCACAGTCAAAGCTGTTTGATATGATCTGTGTCCGTGCCCTGAAACAGGATGATCACGGTGAAATTCTGAAAAGCCTGATCCGGCAGGCGGCAGTATGCCATGTGGATTACGAAACACTCCATGATATGCTCATTGATATTCTTCTGAGTGAATTCAATAGCCCGGCACTTCTGAATGAAATCATCGTATTGGCAAAAATCAACATGGAAGAAGAGACCGACCGCTTTAAAACACGCAGACGTTCTGCGTTCGGTGATGATCAGTTCTGGTATAAAGAACGGATGAATAACTTCACACGGCTGATCATGCAGGCTTATATCTGTCTTGATGAAGCAGATGAAGGAATCCGTTTCTTCCATGAACATTTCACCGAGCATTCAGAGGAAGTGAAGCTTTACATACTTCTGAAATATCTGGCTGCGTTTGAGCTCTATGATCTTTGGATCCGTGAATATGAAGCAGCCCTCAGAAAAAAAGTCAAACCGCGTGATTCCCTGAAAGAGGCATACGAAAAAATCAAAAAAGATTATTCCTGATTCACTCACCGGTATCCGCCGGTGATTCTTTTTCAGCAGTCACAGCTGATTCCAAGCATTAAAAAACACGATATTGACGTCTGGTATATAATATTTACGCGCGAAAGAAGGTGAACTATATGGCAAAAATAGATGTAGTCTCCGGTTTTCTCGGAGCAGGTAAAACAACATTAATTCAGAAACTGATCAAAGACGTATTTGCAGGACAGAAGGTTGTCCTGGTTGAAAATGAATTCGGTGAAATCGGCATTGACGGCGGTTTCCTGAAAGAAGCAGGAATCGAAATCACTGAAATCAACAGCGGATGCATCTGCTGCACACTTCAGGGTGACTTCCAGGAAGCACTGAAGAAAGTCGTGGATGAACTCAATCCCGACCACATCATCATCGAACCTTCCGGTGTCGGCAAACTCTCCGACATTCTCAAGATCATCAAGTCTGTTGAAGGTCTTGAACTCAACAGCTACAGTGCTGTTGTCGATGCCAAGAGATGCCAGATCTATCACAAGAATTTCCGTGAATTCTTTGATGATCAGATCGCAACTGCCGCATGCGTCATTCTTTCCAGAACTCAGATGACAGATGAAAAGACACTGCAGGCAGATGTCGACATCATTCATGAGCTCAATCCGGAGGCACGTATCATCACAACACCATGGGATGAATTAAGCGGCGTTACGGTATATGAAGCAATGGAAGGATCATCAGACGGATTCCCCGAAGACCTCGGCGATCTGGAAGATGATGATGACGATGACGAAGATGAACATGAACATGAACATCATCACCACCATCATGACGATGATGACGAAGATGAGCACGAGCACCATCACCACCATCATGACCAGGAAGACCCGAATGAAGGTCTCTCCGAAGGCAACAGAATCCACCTGGGTGAAGACGATCACCACCACCATCACCATCATCACCACCATGGTCATGATGCGGATGAAGTCTTTGATTCCATCGGTATTGAGACCATCAACAAATACACTGAAGATGAGATCCGCACTGCACTTGCAGGCCTTGGCGAAAACATTGTCAGAGCCAAGGGTATCGTTCCGACTGCTGAAGGAAACTGGATGTTCTTCGATTATGTTCCGGGAGACATCGATATCCGTGAAGGTTCCCCTGCTTATACAGGTCTGATCACAATTATCGGTGAAAAGGTTGATCTGAATCAGATCAAGGAACTGTTCCGGGTAAAGTAAGCAATGGCACCGGTATATCTCTTTACGGGTTTTCTGGACAGCGGAAAGACAACCCTGATCAAAGATACACTCAATGATCCGGGCTTCATGGAAGGAACTGACAGAACATTGATTCTCTGCTTTGAACAGGGTGAAAACAGCTATGATGAAAAGTTCCTGGATGAGCACAATGCATTCATTGAATTCTTTGACGCTTCCACAGAACTCACACCTGAAAAGATGCATGAGCTCGATACAATCTATCATCCCGATCAGGTCTTCATTGAATACAACGGAACTGAAGTTGTTTCCGAAACACTTCTGAAGGAAATGCCTCCCTTCTGGCCGCTGGTACAGATTCTGACAACCGTGGATGCGACCACATTCGAGCTTTATATCAACGCAATGAGATCCATGCTGTTTGAACAGCTCAGATGGAGTGACACGATCATTGTCAACAGATGCACACCTGACATGTCAGGTTCAATGCTCAGAGGCAACATCAAAGCTATCAACCGCCGTGCCCAGATTTATTACGAAGGCGCATTCGGTGAACCAGTTGAGCTGAAAAACGGACTTCTGCCGTTTGATATCAATGCCGATGTCATTGACATCTCTGATGATGACTACGGCTTATGGTATATGGACGCAGCTGAAAATCCCGACAAATACGACGGCAAAACGATCATCATCCGCGGCATGTACGCCGAAAACATTCCCGGTTACAAACAGACATTTGTTCTGGGAAGAAGAGCGATGGTATGCTGCGCACAGGATACAAGCCTCTGCGGCATCACAGTCACAAATGTAAAGATCTGGGAAATGCAGATCGGTGACTGGGTTGAAGTGGAAGGCAAGCTGAAAACCATCCCGGTGGAAGGCGGCGGAAAGACTGTTGTCCTCTATGCGGACAGAATCGCACGCTATGAAAAGCCGGCGGATGAATACGTTACATTCAGTTAATTGCACATTAAAAGGGAACCGCAGCCGGTTCCCTTTTCATATGCTTACATCAGTTGTCTCACGAAATGATTTTCAGCTGTATATGCTTTCCATCCTCTGCCCGGATCAGCCTTCTTCATGAAGTCAGTCCACATATCAAGCATGGAAATGCTGAGGGTGTAATCATGACGTTCCATCGGTCTCCAGCATCTGTCGAGTGTTCCGAACATATACCAGAGTTCAGATGAATGGAACGCACCCGCTTCATCGCCCGGCAGTGCACGTGCGAAATAATATACATAGACAGGCTCATCGGAATTTGCAATTCTCATGTCAGCGAAATCCGTGCATCCTTTGAAGAGTGCACTCTTTCTGCCTTCCGTGCCCGGCTCAATGGAAATATCATTTCTTGTGCAGCCGATCATATAAGGAATGTCATGGATGTGATCGTTATCAATGCATTCCTGCCAGCCTTCCTTCAATACCCAGCCATCGATAACCGGTGAGAAGACAAGTCCGCCTGCATCCTTATAAACATCGGGAAGAACAGAAACAAGCTTTTCGGCAGGCAGGTTTCTAAGTTCACGTACATATCTGACACCGAGGAGATCCATGATCTTTCTGCCTGTAACATACGCTGCTTCAGGAGTCAGATCCTTCATCAGCGGGCTGCCGTAACCGCCGCCGCTCTGAATAATTGCAGAATGAATCATGCCTCTTGTCAAAGGTGAACTGACCAGTGTCTGTACACTCAATGCTCCTGCACTCTGACCGAAGACTGTAATCCTTTCCGGATCGCCTCCGAATTTATCAATATTCTTTCTCACCCATCTGAGTGCCTGAATCTGATCGAGAATACCGTAGTTTCCGACACTGCGGTTTGTATCTTCTCTTCTCAGATCATCAAGAGCCATGAATCCGAAGATGCCGACTCTGTAGTTGATCGTGACAAGAACTGTATTGCGCAATGCATACTGCATGCCGTCAAATTCCATTTCATGGGAATAACCGTGATCGAATGCACCGCCGTGAATCCAGAAAGCAACCGGATATCCTTCAGGAATTTTATTTTCCGGTGCCCAGATATTCAGATAGAGGCAGTCCTCACTCTGCTCGGGTGCCGGGTATTTCGGATCTGTATAGAACTCCTTGCCGTAGAAGCCCTCTTTCATCGTCATCTGCGGACATACCGGTGCAAATTCTTTCGCCTCTTTGACTCCGCTCCATGCGTCCGGCTGCTGGGGTGCTTTGAAACGAAGTTCACCGACCGGTGCCTTTGCATAAGGAACACCGCGGAATATCATGCAGGAACCTTTGACTTCGCCTTCAAGAGTTCCCTGTTCGACTGTAACTCTGACTGTATTCATGATTCACCTCCGGATATAGGTATTTTTTATTATACAACCAATTTTCACATGACACCCGTGTGATCCTTAAAAATTGAGCATTGAACAGCATGAATGAACACACCATTCATGTTTTTTGATTTTTCTTCACACAGCGACCCCGAAAATTTCAGGCCCCCTCACGAATATATATGGTGTGGCTGAAAAAGCCGACGGAGGAAAAAAACATGAACAGAAAAATTTTTACCGGAGTTGCGGCAGCACTTGTCGCCGTATCAATTCCCTTCAGCAATGCAGTCATTGCACATGCCGAAAATGAAGAGCAGACAGAGCAGAAAGAATTCTCTGAAACAGACGGAGAAAAAGCTCCTCTGTTCAATAAAGAAAGATTTGCACAAAACGGTGAAATGCCGGAATTCAACGGTGAGATGCCTCCTCAGTTTGATGGAGAGCTTCCGCAGTTCGATGGCGAAATGCCTGAATCTGACGGTGAGATAAAGCCGATGAGGAAAGGCCGCGGGCGCGGCTTCAACAGAAAACAGTCCTCGGAATTCAACGGTGAGATGCCTTTCGGTAAACCGGGCAGAAGAATGATGCCCCGCAAGAGTGATGAAGATGCTTTGGCAGAAGGAAATCCGACACCGGAACTGCCAGAAGTAACCGAAGAATAACAGCAGCTTCAGAAACTGCATCATGAAGTGATTCAGTTCTCTGATGAAAAGTAAAGGAAACCGCATATGATCGCAACAGAACAGGAAATATTTGACGCAAGAAGTCATGAAGAGACATTATCGTTATTGCTTAACAGAAACAGAAAGTTTCTTCTGGTAAGTTCTTTCCATGCGTGCGGAAGATATATTTCATCTTCGGATGATGAATATTCTGTTGCGATGCGGGCATTCCATGAAGCCATTCTGACATGGCGCAGCGATCAGGGAAGCTTTGCGAATTTCTGCCGGATGGTCATCCAGAGAAGACTTCTTGACTACATCAGAAAAGAATCGAAATACAAAGCTGAAATCAACGTACCGAATGAAACTCTGGACGGGCAGATTGAAGAAGATGAAAGTGCACTCGAAACAGAAATACGGAAAAAGCTGTGTGAAGAAGGACTGAGTGTACGTGAACGTGCAATGAAGGAAGAGATCGATGAAATCCAGGAACAGCTGAAAGAATACGGATTCTCATTCTACGATCTCTCAGCCTGCTCGCCGAAAGCACAGAAAACAAAAAATACCTGCGGCGAACTGATCAGAACGCTGGCAGGCGATGAAGAAATGATGAAGCGGATGCGTGAAACGAAAACTCTTCCCATCAGTGACTTATGCAGACGATGCTCGATTCAGAAGAAGATCGCCGAACGCCACCGCAGATATATCATCGCAGCAGCCGAGATTTTATACGGAGACTATCCGCTGCTGAAAGAATACATACCGTACTGCCGCAAAGGAGAATGAACATGAAAGGAATTGCACTGGAAAACAGAGACGGAAAAACAGCAGTCCTGCTTGAAAACGGCCGTATTATCACAAAGAAAGGAGTCATAGAGACCGGCCGCAGCATCGAGGTTCACGATCCCGGTTCATTATTCTCCATGAAACGCATGAGCCTTGCATGTCTTTGTGCAGTGATCATGATTGTCTCCTTTGTGACTTACCGAAATTACACATGGACTGCCCTTGCCTACAGCACAATCATTGTGCATAACGGCGCGTCCATTGAATATACACTCAACCGCAACGGCGATGTCATTGCAGTCAAAGCCGCAGATGAAGAATCTGAAGAAACCGCTGCCGCACTGTCAGAAACTTCATTGAACCAGAAAGGCACGGAGGCAGTGAAAACCTACATCGAATCAATCCCGAAAGACAAAAAAGTCAATGTCCGTATCTTTTCAAAAAAAGCGGATTCAGAAGAAGAATTGTGTCATGAACTGAATGAACTCATTGATCAGAAGGAATACCCCAATGTACGGACTGAAACATTATCACGGAAACGTGAAAGAGAAATGAATCTTCAGAATCCCGGTGTTCTTCCGCGTCCTGCCGATCAGGGCTCTTCACCTGAAGATTCATTTCAGCCGATCGAGATTCCCCAGCCCTGAAACAAATTTCCCCGATAACGAAAAAAG
>JAUNEN010000006.1:35224-79097 GCA_030525525.1 Erysipelotrichaceae bacterium | reverse complement strand
CTCTTTTTTAACGGATTTTTCTGCCGCAGCGGATGCAGTATCTCATTTCCCTGTCGGGAATCTTTGCGCCGCAATCAGGGCAGTATCTGATCGCCTCTTCGGTAATCTCACTGATTGTTTCAAGAACCTGTGTTTCAGCAATCTGCTCTGCTTCATCCGGTTCATCCTGCAAAGGCATACTGCGCTCAACGCTTACCGGTTCACTCTCTTCACCAACCAGACTGATCACAGCCGGCTCAGGATCGACTTCAGGTTCTTCTGTCTTCGCACTTCCGATTTCCATCATGGCTTTTTCGGTATCTTCAAGAAGTGCTCCGAGTTCATCAGGTTCATCGTCTGTCTGAACTTCAGCAGTTTCTTCTGCCTGCTCAATTACTTCAGGCTGCACTTCCTTCTCAGTCATTTCTTCTTCAGCTGCCGATTCTGAAAGATCTTCAATCTGCTGTGTTTCTTCAAGCTCTTCTGCTTTCGGTTCAATCACTTCCGGCTCGATCACTTCTTCAGCCGGTCTTGTTTCTACAGGTGCAGCAGGCTCTTCTGATTTGACTTCTTCCACGGAAATAAAAGGTCCGCTCTGTACAGGCTGTTTGGGTTTTGCTTCTTCGATATAATCATCATCCTCAACATCTTCATAAGGTTCCTGCAGATCTTCATTGTAATTGAAGAGATGCTTTCTCTTGCCGTAATAAATATAGTTGGCAACCGTATAAAGAAGTGCAAGCAATCCTGTCAGGATTAACATGATCTTCATCACCGTGTTGAATGTCGCATCAACGTGAATCTGCTGATTGCCGCTCATCGCCAGCCACTGGATCATTCCGCCTCTGTTGAGACCGTATTCCCAGATGACATAGATCAAAGCTATCGTTCCGATCAGTCCCAGAGTTGTCAATGCCAGCCAGCAGCGGTAGCTGTAGCGTCTCATACGGAAGGAACCGATCCAGGAATAAAGGGCAAGAACCAGTCTGATGAGTGTCAGAGCCAGTATGATGATCACCGGCCAGAAATAAATACCGAGATGATAGACATCAGCCCCGCCGGCTTCGATCAGATTCCGTAACGAATGATCTGTCCATGAAAGATTGAGACCGAACAGATCGGTAAAATCAGAGATCAGGGTATAGACTGCTCCGATGATAATCAGAGGCAGTAAGACGATCTGTGTAAAGCGATACCATTTCAGTTTGACTTTTGACTTTGTTTCGCTCATAAAAAACCTCCGGTAATTCAATATGAATATTATACTGCGAATCACGTACCGCGAAGCAAAAAGAGCGACCGGTCAGTCGCTCTTAAACATCATATTTCTTCAGAATTTTCTTTTCTTCTTCGGTGAACTCATGCTTTTCATAAAGATCCGGCCGTTTTTCTTTTGTCAGGCGCAGTGACTGCAGAATGCGCCATTCCCTGATTTTTGCATGATTGCCGGAAAGCAGAATTTCCGGAACGGTTTCACCGTTGTAATCAGCCGGATGGGTATACTGGGGATATTCAAGAAGCCCGTTTTCATGTGATTCTTCATCCGTGCTTCCTTCCGTGATTGCACCTTTGAGCAGTCTGATCACAGAATCCATAATCACCATGGAAGCCAGTTCCCCGCCGGTCAATACATAATCGCCGATTGAAACAAGCTCATCGACATGATCATTGATGCGTGCATCCATTCCTTCATAATGTCCGCAAAGGATGATCAGATGATCCTTTTTTGAGAGCTCTCTTGCTTTTGCCTGGGTGTACGGCTTCCCGGCCGGGCTTGTCAGCATCACCCATGAGTTTTCGGTTCTGACACTGTCAAGAGCGTCAAGAACCGGCTGACATTTCATCACCATCCCGCTGCCGCCGCCAAACGGCGTGTCATCGACATGCTTGTAGTTCCCCGGCGCAAAGTCGCGGATCTGCACAAATTCAACTTCTGCAAGCCCTCTCTGCAGGGAGCGGCCGACAATTGAAGTATTCAGAAAATTCTCAAACATCTCCGGAAACAGAGTCAGTATCGTGATTTTCACAGAAGGCCCTCCATATTGTTGATGATGATCTTCCCTTCATCCATTCTGACTTCCCTGATGAATGCCTTGACATAAGGCACAAGAACTTCCTTACCGTCATCCTTGAGTATTCGAAGATTATTATTGGCGCCGAATGTTTCTTCAACACTCACCACTGACCCAACATGCATTCCCTCTTCAGTGCAGACTTCAAGACCTTCCAGCTCATCGCGGTAGTATTCCCCTTCTTTGAGAGGCGTACGCTCTGTCTCATCGATATAGACTTCGCACTCCTTGTATTTTTCGACAAGATTGATATTCAGATGGTCTTTGAACGCTACCATCGAGAATCCTTTGTGGATGCGGAAGGATGCGACCTCAAAAGGAATGTACTGACCTTCATACAGTACATAGACAGTATTGCCTTTTTTATAACGGAGATCATCAAAATCGGACCAGCTCTGGATTTTGAGCTCGCCTCTGATTCCGAATGTATTGACTATTTTTCCGATGCAGATATATTCCATAGTTCACCTTTTTTAAGAAAAAGGATGCATTGTTCATACATCCTAGATCTGTTCGAATTTAATCGTTACCTTCTTGTCTTCCGCATGGGAAGCCACAGACATAACCTGACGCAGAGCAGAAGCCATACTGCCTTTTCTGCCGATCAGACGTGCAATGTCGTCGTTATCCGCATAAACGTGAAGGACTACTTCTCTCTCGTTCAGGCTGGGCATGATGCGGACATCAAGATTGTCCTTGTTCTCGACCATCGGTCTGCAGAGGTCGAGAAGTACCTTATCAAGCTCTGCCATAAGAGCTTATGCCTTCTTTTTAGCGGCAACTTTTGCATCGTGATACTGCTTCATAACACCCTTCTTGGAAAGAATGTTGCGGACAGTATCGGAAGGCTGTGCACCGTTGTTGAGCCATGCAAGAGCCTTTTCTGCATCAACCTCTACAGTCTCAGGCTGAGTTGTCGGGTTGATCCAGCCGATTGCTTCGATTTCGCGGCCGTCTCTGCGGGCACGCTCATCGATTGCTACGATACGATATCTGGGAGCCTTCTTTGCACCCATTCTCTTCAGACGAAGTTTAACTGCCATTTCTGTTACCTCCTTGGTTCAGCATTGACGATTATAGCACAGTGAATAAAGGTGTCAAGGCAAAAACCTTGACACCTTTGATTTTTTCTCAGAATCTGAATTTTTTGTTTCTTGCCTGCAGTTCTTTCATCTGCTGCTGAAGACGGGGATCATCCATCTGGCTCTGAACATTGTTCATCATCTTTTCCAGAGATTCCTCATTCAGGCTTCCGCTGCGGTTGAGTGCACCGAGCTGGTCGATCTGCTTCTTGACTCTTGAGAACTGGTTGATCAGCTTGTTGACATCATTGACGGTTGTGCCGCTGCCTCTCGCAATTCTCTTTTTCATCGTGCCTCTGAGCTTTTCGGGATGCGCTCTTTCATACGGCGTCATGGACTGAATGATTGCCTTTGTATGCTTCATGGCGTCGCCCGCCTTTGCCTCATCCAACAGACCTGCATACTGGTTCATTCCCGGCAGCATCTTCATGATGCCTGAAAGCGGACCGAGCTTGCTGATCTGATCGAACTGCTTCAGCATGTCATCCATCGTAAACTGACCGTTGAGCATTCTCTCGGCCATCTTTTCTGTTTCTTCAAGGTCCATCTTTTCCTGGGCTCTTTCAACCAGGGAAACGATGTCACCCATACCGAGAATACGGTCGGCCATACGGTCGGGATGGAAGACAGAAAGATCATCGAGCTTTTCACCTTCACCGACAAACTTGACCGGAACACCGGTAATCTTCTTGACGGAAAGAACGCCGCCGCCTCTTGAGTCGCCGTCAAACTTTGTGACAACCAGACCTGTCAGAGGGAGTGCTTCGGCAAATGCACGGGCAACATTGACAATGTCCTGACCGGTCATTGCGTCAACCGTCAGCAATATTTCATCCGGTTCGACATTGACATTGATGACTCTGAGTTCATCCATCAGCTCTTCATCAATGTGCAGACGGCCGGCAGTATCGATAATGACAGTGTCATAGCCGTTTTCATTGGCATAGATCATGCCTCGGCCGACTGTTTCCTTTGCACTCTTGTCAGGGCCGAGCGTGTAGACATCAACGCCGATCTCATTGCCGAGAGTCTGCAGCTGTTCAATAGCTGCAGGACGGATCACGTCCGCCGCAATCATGAGAACTTTGCGTTCATTCTTTTCTTTGAAGATTTTGGCGATCTTGGCTGCCGAAGTTGTTTTACCGGTACCCTGAAGACCGACCATCATGATCGTTGTGATGCCGCTCTCTTTGAATTTGATTTCCGCATCATCGGTGCCGAGCAGTTCAATGATCTGATCATGAACGATCTTGACAAGCTGCTGTCCGGGCTCAACGCTGTTGAGTACATCCTCGCCTCTTGCCTTTTCTCTGATCTCTTCCAGGAACTGCTTGACAATTCTGTAGTTGACATCTGCTTCCAGGAGTGCAAGCCGCACTTCCTTGAGCATATCTTCCATATTTGCATCGGTCAGTGTGCCGTTGCCGGCAACATCCCGCATCGCTTTATTCAGTCTTTCACTCAATGAATCAAAAGCCATAGTATTACCTCGCTTGCGCCTCTATTCTAACACAGCAATACTCAGCTTCCTAAATATTAATTTGCGCGCACAGTGCTGCGGGGATAGGAAACCTTTTCCGCGATGATCAGAGGAACTGATTCATCATCCTTCATTTCCGATTGAATCCTTCCCTGCAGGATCACAAAATCTCCCTTTCTGCATGCGGCAGCGCATTCTTCGGCGATTCCCCGCCACAGCTTCACCTTCAGAACATCATATGACATCGTTCCGTCATAATTGCGGAAAGCCCTGTCTATTCTGAGTTTCATCCATGCATCCGTAATTCCGGCTGCGACCCGGTCAATCACCGGCTCGGTTTCGATATAGCCGGCGATTGTACAAACTGAAAACATATTACCCTCCTGTCTTTCTATTTATATTTATTCTGTTATTGATCTTCGCTTTTTCAAAAAATACAGATCTGCCTTTTACAATCAAAAAAGACAGATTTGTGCAGTACAAATCCGTCCTTCTTTCTCTTCTGCTTCAAAAATACAGATATCAGCTGATATGAAGAAGCTTTTTGATTTTCTTCTTTCTGGCGATCGAGCGCTGAGCCTTCTGAATATCCCTGCTCCACTTGCAGACAGGGCCGCATCCGGAACACTCCCCTGTACATGAATCGAGCCCGTTATTGACGAGATAGCGGACACATACATAGACAAGAAGCGCGATCATGATCAATACAATCAATGTTCCTGCATTCATTTCCTCTGCCTCCGTCGTCTTTATCATAAGGATTTATTGATCAAAGTCAATTAGTTTACACTAACCGCAGAGAGTAAAAATGAAGCCATACAGGCTTCATTTCTCAGGTTTGATATAGACTTCACGGGGTTTGGATCCCTGTGCAGGACCGATCACACCGGCGCTTTCCAGTGCATCGATCATTCTTGCGGCACGGTTGTAGCCGATGCCGAAGCGTCTTTGCAGAAGCGAAGTAGATGCCTTCTGTGCCTCGATGACATAATCTTTCACTTCTTTGAACATCGGATCCTCATTGACGCTGATCACACCTTCGTTGCCTTCAACACCTTCCAGCATGATGAAGTGATCATTGTATTCAGGCGCTCCGTTTTTCTTGACTTCATCGGTGATTCTCTGCACTTCCTCATCGGTTACGAATACACCCTGTACACGGATCGGCGCATTCATACCGATCGGCATATACAGCATATCGCCATGTCCAAGCAATCTCTCTGCACCGGCATGGTCAAGAATTGTTCTTGAATCGGTTGCCGAGGATACGGAGAATGCAATACGGCTCGGAATATTCGCTTTGATAAGACCTGTAATAACATCAACGCTCGGTCTCTGGGTTGCGACAATCAGATGAATACCGGCTGCACGGGCAAGCTGCGTGATACGCTGAATCGATGTTTCGACTTCCTTACCGGCAACTGCCATCAGATCGGCAAGCTCATCGATGATGACGACAATATAAGGCATCATCTGCGGAGCCGGAGAACCGTCTGCGTTGGGTCTGCCGCCCTGCGCTTTGACTTTCTCGTTATAGACTTCGATATTTCTTACACCGCAGGCTGAGAAGATGTTGTAGCGCTCATCCATCATCTGCACGATCACTTTCAGTGCTGTTGAAGCTTTTGTCGGGTCATTGATAACCGGACCGATCAGATGAGGAATATCCTGATAAGGCGTAAACTCAACCTTCTTCGGATCGATCAGCAGCATCTTGACTTCATCCGGCTTTGTTCTTAACAGCAATGAAGTGATAATTGAGTTCATACAGACGGATTTACCCGAACCGGTGGCACCCGCAATCAGCAGATGCGGCATCCGGTCAAGACGGCATGTCACAGCTTCGCCAAGCAGATCCTTACCGACCATGAAAAGCAGTTTACGGTCTTTGTCCTTCGGCGGAATCATTTTGATCAGCTCTTTCATGCAGACAGGTGTTGAAGAAACATTCGGGATTTCAACACCGACCGCATTGCGGCCCGGAATCGGCGCTTCGATACGCACATCCTTGGCAGCCAGCTGCATCTTGATGTTATCGGTTAAGCCGAGGATCTTTGATACCTTGACATTGACATCCGGTCTGATTTCAAACTGGGTGACGGAAGGACCGATATGGGTATCGATCAGCTCCGCTTCAATATCGAAGTTTCTGAGAATTCTTAACAGAAGCTCACCCTTTTCGGCAGCGGCCGCTTCATTGTCAGCCTGGGCCGGGCTTTTTGTGATATTGTCAAGAACCGCATTCGGATTCGGCATGCGGTAAATCCTGTTCTTTTTCGGTTTCGGCTGAGGCTTTTTCACTTCCGGAGCACTCACCGGAACACTCTGTACAGGAACAGGTTCCGGAGTGACTTCGTCTTCGTAAGTTTCCTCTTCTTCATTCACTTCATCATAAACATCAGGCTCTTCCTCTTCATAAACCGGCTCTTCATATTCGTCATAGACTTCTTCCGGTTCATTGATTTTTGCCTTTTCGTTGATAAACGGAGCTTCATAGAGGTCATCAATATTGATGAACACCGACTTTTTCGAAGAGATCACGCGCCCGGGAATCTGAACAATCGGGATTTCCTGAGTCGGCCCGTCTGCGCGGATATTGTAAAGAGTTCTGACAACCGGAACATCCTGAGGTTCTTCAGCCGGCTCATAAATCGGTTCATAGTCATACTCTTCTTCAGCAGGCATTTTCCTTCTGACCTTCGGATGCACCTCTTTTTTCTTTTTATGGGTATCAATCCAGTTCCAGAGATTCAGCGGTTCCTTCGGTTCTTTCTGTTTTTTCTTCAGTTCTCTTTCTTCTTCAAGCTCTTCTTCACGGCCCGGGGTTCTGAAGAAGTCGGCGATAAATGCAAAAGCCTTTTTATAGACATCAAGAGATACTACAAGCAAAGCCGAAATAATAAAGAGAACTGCAATAATCAGCAGCGTGCCCGGTCTGCCGAAGAGCATCGAGCAGATTGCATAGAGAAATGCTCCGGCAAGTCCGCCGGACGCATTCATCGCCCCTTCCGCACTGAAATACAGCTTATACAGGGCCACCATATCGATAAACGGTGACCATCCGGTTGTACCGTCATGGATATCTGCATATGTGCAAAGCATCATGATGCCGCATACGATCAGAATCACAGGTACCGGGTTTTTCTGCTCAATGCCGTGTCTGCGGTTGAGCATATTCAGAAGTATCAGTCCGACAGCAAGTCCCAGCACAATCCAGAACAGATTGCCGAAGAGATATCTCTGCAGGTTGAAAAGAAAGAGCCCGACAATTCCGGTTTTCATCATTCCGATCAGAATGAATGCAGAAAGGATCACAACAGTGATCCATTGTCTGAGCTCATGACTTTTTTCTTTTTCGATCTGTACCTTTGTTTTCCTAGCCATTTACTTCCTTAGTCAACAGTATTGATTTCGACAATTGCCGGCAGGATCATCGGCCTCTTTCCGGTTTCACGGATGACATAGCGGCTGATCTTTTCACGTGCTTCGGCGCGGCAGCTCATATTGTCATAGCGGCCGTCGGCAACTGCGTCCTCAATCGTTCTTTCCATAATGTTGCCGATCTCCTTGACGATGTAGTCGGCGTCTTTTAAGTATATCACACCTCTGCTCTGAACGTCGGGTCCGCCGATGATTTCTTTGCTTGCATGATTGATGACAATACCGACGACAATCGCGCCATCCGTTGAAAGCAGCTCACGGTCCTTGAGGATCATTCCGCTTTCATCAAGCCTGTCATTTCCGTCGACCATGATGTTGTCGACCGGCACTTCGTCAAAGCTGCGCTTCAGAGCGCCGTCATTGATTTCAGCCACCTGGCCGTTGTCCATGACGATGATATTTGCGGCACTGTATCCCATATCAAGGGCGATATTCGCATTTGCGATCAGCTGACGGTATTCGCCTTTGACCGGTACATAGTATTTCGGATGCATGAGATAGATCATCATCTTGAGATCTTCAATGCTCGCATGCATTGTGAATGTGCGCTTGGAGTCAACTGTCAGAACTCTTCCGGCTTCTTTGTAAAGATCATCTTCCATCACAGCTTCCTCGCGCTCCGTACCCGGAACAGCCGGCGAAGCAATGATCACGGTATCCGTATTTCTGAGTTCGATATTCTCATCTTCGTGGGATGCGATTCTGTGAACCTTGCGGAAAATGGATTTGCCGGTGCCGGCAATGATGACGATGACATTGTCAAGATCATTTGTGAAGGAGCTCGGCGCCACTTCAAGGCCGGCCGGAATATGATAATATCCAAGCTTTGCCATATCAGCCATCAGGCTGCGCAGCTCGGTATCATAAATCAATACTTTGCGGTTGTATTTGTTGGCAAGCTCGATGACCTCAATCACGCGGTAGATATTCTGATTGAACAGAGTGATGAACATTCTGCCTTCCGAATTTTCAAAATAAGGCTCGATGGACGGCGTGATCTTATGATTCGGTGAGCTGTGGCCCTCTCTTGTCGAACCGACCGACTCGCATAACAATGCCAGGACTCCGGCATCGCCGAGTGTTGTGATATTGGTGATTTCCATGCGGAAAGCTTCGTTTTTTGTGTCATAGTCAACAATGAACTCACTGGAATAGACAATAAAGCCGTCCGCTGTTCTGATGGCAACACCGAAGCCGTCGGCGATTGACTGGGTTGTTCCGAATGTGATGATCTCTGTCTTGCCGATTTTGAATCTGGCATTGCGCATGATTCTGTGGATGTTCAGATTTGTAAGACCTGCCTTCTTTGCTTTTCTTTCGAACATCAAAGCTGTCAGCGGAGCCATATAGACAGGTACTTTGGGCAGCTCATGCAGAAGTGCCGGCAGAGCAGCCATGACATCATCATGGCCGTGCGTGATAAACACTGCCTTGATTTTGTCTGCATTTTCCTTCAGAAAGCGGAAATCGGGAATGATCATCTCGACACCGAGCTGATCGGTTTCGGGATATTTCATTCCGCATTCCATGACGAATATATCTTCGCCATTCTGAACAACATACATGTTCTTGCCGTCCTCATCAAGGCCGCCAAGGGCAAATATGCGAACTTTACTCATATTATATTTCCTCCGTTGTTTTAACGATTAAAAGCTGTCGTCAATATTATAGCTTAAACAGTCCCTCATTCACAAGACGCCGTTCCGTCAAGTGAGAAACTGTGAGATTCCGTGATCTTCACTTCGATGATCTGATCCTTAAGACCGGCAGGACCGGTGAAGTTGACAAGCTTGTTTTCCTCGCTGTAGCCGCTGTATACATTCTCATTCTTTTTGGAAGGACCTTCGCACAAGACCTTCAATGTTCTGCCGACATATTCACGGTTGCGTTTGGCGGCGATATCGGAAAGTCTGTCATTGAGAATCTGAAGGCGCTCTTTCTTGACGGAAAGCGGAATATTGTCTTCCATTCGCGCAGCCGGTGTTCCGGCGCGGGGTGAATAGACAAAAGAATATGCCATATCAAACTGACAGTAATCTACAAGATCCAGGGTTGCCTGGAACTGCTCATCGGTTTCGGAAGGAAAGCCGACAATCAGATCGGTTGTAAATGTGATATCGCTGATTTTGCTGCGCATCTCATCATAAAGACGGCGGTAGGAATCATTTGTATAGCCACGGTTCATTCTCTTCAGGATTTCATCCGAACCGGACTGCACCGGCAGATGGAGGCTTCTCATGATATTCGGATACTTTACCATTGCGTCAATGGTTGTTGAAGAATAATCGCGGGGATGACTTGTATAGAAACGGATTCTTTCAATGCCGGTTTCAGCGCAGCTTTCAAGCAGCGAAGTAAAACCGTCTTCCATCTTCAGATCCTTGCCGTAGGCATTGACATTCTGGCCGAGCAGCACTGCTTCCTTCATGCCCTGCTGTTTGAGGGTCATGATTTCTTCGATGATATCTTCCTTACGTCTTGAGCGCTCTCTTCCTCTTGTATAAGGAACAATGCAATAGGTGCAGAATTTATCGCAGCCGTACATGATATGAACAAATCCTTTGCAGGATGTGCTTCTTCTGACCGGCAGATCTTCAATGAGATCTCCTTCTTCGGAATAGACTTCGATGGTGCGTTCCTTCTTTGACATCACCTTTAACAGCAGCTCCGGCAGACGCCACAGATTGTGGGTGCCGAAAACAAGATCCACCTGCGGATAGGATTTCAGGATCTTTTCAATGACAACCTCTTCCTGGGCCATGCAGCCGCAAAGACAGATGATCTGTCCCGGGTGTCTGGCCTTGACTGATTTCAGCGAGCCGATTTCTCCGAACACACGGTCTTCGGCCGCCTGACGGATGGCACATGTATTGAAAATCAGAAGATCCGCCTCTTCTGTTGATTCGCACATTTCAAAACCCATCAGCTCGAGGATTCCGGCAAGCGTTTCCCCGTCTCTGACATTAGCCTGGCATCCGTATGTACGGATGTAATATTTCTTTCCTCTGCCGAGATTCTCCGCTTCTGCACTCATGACAAATCTGGTGCATTCGGATGCAGTATTGCGGCTTGCGCGGTTGGCTTCACGGCGCATTTCAGGCAGTATATATCGTTCTGTATTGTTTTTCATCATGTCGAACATTATAGCAGAAAAGCGCATGAAAAAAACCGGTTGGGCAACCGGTTCTTTCATTATGTTTCTTATTATTTCTCAGAAATAGCGGAAACAGGGCAAGCTCCTGTGCATGCGAGGCATGTAATGCAGATATCCTCGTTGCATTCGGACTTTCCTTCATCATCGAGTGACAGAGCAGTAACCGGGCAAACGCCTACACAAGCTCCGCAGCCGATGCACATATCCTTATCAACTGTTACGGGCATGATGTTCCTCCTTCGCCTGTATTATATTCCTCTTTTGACCGCGATTCAATAAAAGACAGACGTCTGTTTGTGAAAATTAAAGTTCTTCAAACAATGTCAGACTAAGGTGGACGGAGTCTTCTGAATCCGTGTGATTTTCACGGCACGGTTTGTTTCATCATCGGTTTCAATCAGGCATCCGCAGATAATCGCAGGACCGCTTGCCGGAACGTATCTGGTCGGTTTCTTTTCAATGGTATGGGCAATCATTTCCTCCACATCCCTGCCGAGCACCGAATCATATGCCCCGCACATGCCGACATCCGAAATGAACGCACATCCGTTCAGGATACGCTCATCTGCTGTCTGAACATGCGTGTGGGTGCCGATCACTGCACTCAGACGGTCGGCAAAGTATCTTGCAAAAATTATTTTTTCGCCGGTTGATTCCCCATGCAGGTCCACAATCACAAGATCCGCATTGAGCTTCCCAAGGATTTTTTCAACTGCGCTGATCGGTGATTCCTCCACCGGGCACATGAATGCTTCGCAGAGTACGGAAACAACTGCGATTTTCTTACCTGCCCTTTCAATGACACTCACACCGCTGCCGATATCAGTCGGTGAAAGATTCAGCGGTCTTACGAGCCGCGGACAGAGGTCGATATTGGCAATGATCTCTTTTTTGGAAAAAGCATGATTTCCAAGTGTAACAATGTCAGCTCCGGCTGAAACTAACCGGTTGTAGATCGATACAGTAATCCCTTTGCCGTGCGCTGCGTTTTCGCCGTTGACAATCACAAAATCCGCATCATATTCGGCCTTGAGAGATTGAATGTTTCTGATGACAGCTTCGCGGCCGCTTTTTGCGACCACGTCTCCCAGGAACAGTATTTTCATTTGAACCCTTCCGGACGCTATACAAACGTTCTGTATAACGGCCTGGTGAAACTAATTTCTTTCACGTGCGTCTATAATACAGGTTTCATTCATCGCTTGCAAGGCTTGAAACCACAGCTGTCAACAGTGCAATATATCTGTTTCAGCGAGATCGTGATGCGGTAAAACGAAAAAAGCACCGTCATTATGACGATGCCTTGGATCAGCGTGCGAGTTCCTGAACCCTGACTTCGCGGATCAGTGTGACTTTGATCTGACCCGGATAAGTCAGCTCATTTTCAATCTTCTCACGGATGTCATGGGCAATCTTGACCATTCTGATGTCATCGATCTTGTCCGGCTTGACAAGGACTCTGACTTCACGGCCGGCCTGGATTGCAAATGCCTTTTCAACGCCCTCAAATGAGGAAGCGATCTTTTCCAGTGTTTCAAGACGGTTGATGTAGCCTTCCATCGATTCATAGCGGGCACCCGGTCTTGCTGCGGAGAGTGTATCGGCAGCCGATACGAGAACAGCGATGATATCCTGTGCTTCCGTATCGCCGTGGTGGCTTTCGATTGAATTGACGACAATGCTGTTTTCACCGTATTTCTTGGCAACTCTTGCACCGAGTTCAACGTGCGAGCCTTCCTGCTCGAAGTCAAGGGCTTTGCCGATGTCATGGAGCAGACCTGCACGTTTGGCAAGACCCTGGTTCAGTCCGAGTTCGGCAGCCATCATGCCTGAGAGCATGGCGACTTCCATGGAATGCTCAAGACCGTTCTGACCGTAGCTGTAACGGAATCTCAGTCTTCCGATGAGCTTGACAAGCTCTTTGTTCATTCTGCCGATTCCGAGCTTGAAGATTGCGTCGTTACCGATCTTCATGATCGTTTCATCGAGCTCACGGGTTACCTTTTCAACAACCTCTTCAATTCTGCCCGGCTGGATGCGGCCGTCTTTCATGAGAATCTCAAGAGACTGTCTGGCAATTTCACGGCGGATCGGGTCAAAGCATGAAACAGTGATGATATCCGGTGTGTCATCGATGATCAGATCAACGCCGGTTGCCTGTTCAATGGCTTTGATATTGCGTCCTTCACGGCCGATGATGCGGCCTTTCATTTCTTCAGAAGGCAGAGTGACGGTTGATACCGTACGCTCAATGGTTTCTTCCTGCGAGTAGCGCTGAATGGCCAGAGAGATGATGTTTCTGGCAACATCGGCGGCTTTTGTTTCCGCCTCTTCCTGCTGCTCGTGAAGATACTGAGCAATTTCCTTTTCCGTCTTCTTTTCAACGGCTTCCATGAGTTCCTTTTTCGCATCTTCCTGGCTCATGCCGGCGATTCTTTCAAGCTCGACGACCTGCTGGCTGATGTTATAATGGAGCTCTTCTTCCATTTTGCTGAGATTTGCAAGTTTTGTATCAGCGAGTTTTTCTTTCTCGCTGAGTTTGTTTTCTTTCTGTACCAGATTCTTTTCACGGAAACTCAGACTGTCCTCCTGACGAAGGAGCTTGTTTTCAGTCTGCTGGATTCTTTCGCGCTGACTTTTGATCTCCTTCTCAGCCTGAAGTTTCATTTCATAAACCTGCTGCTTACCGTCAAGGTTGGCCTGGCGCACAACAGTTTCCGCTTTCGAGTTAGCTTCATCAAGAATGTCACGGGACTTTTCCTTTGCCCTGTCAAGTCCCATCTTATCGGCAACGATCATGATCGCAACGCCGACAATCAAACCTACAATAACAGACAAAATGGCGGTTCCTACTGTTCCCATATGTTTCCTCCATTTTAATCTGTGAGATAAATCTCCCGCGTTATTATATCCGTATTACAGATTTTTCACAAGTGTTACAACCGCTTTGGACTGATGTTTGACAGCGTTTACAGAGCATGCAAGATCATCCCTGTCAATATGCCGCACAGATACCCGATCACCACATCGCTCGGATAATGAACGCCCAGCAGCACGCGCACAGCGCATGAGACTGCACAGAGAACGAGCAATACAATACCGAGCGTCTCAGAGACCAGCATGACGCCCATCGCAATTACAACCGCGGAAAAAACATGTCTGCTCGGCATTGAGCAGCCTTTTGTTTCCTTTTTCAGGAGTATATCCAGATCGTATTTCTCATACGGACGGGGGCGGTTGATTCTCCTGCGGACTTCAGTCAGCAGATAAAAGCCGGCTGCCGGAATCAGAAGTGTCTTCAGAAACAGTTCGCGGCGGGCAAACAGCATCATCACAAGAAGACACGGATACAGCAGATACATCGTGTATGTGAAATACATATTGAAATAGATCAGAGCCGCATGAAGGCGGTCGTTTTCGCGGTACGGTCTGCTGATCCGTTCATAAAAGCTTTCGTAGTCCATGTCAGCTATTATACAAACAAAAAAGCGGACTTGTCATCCGCTGAAGAATTGATAATCAGATCAGGAACTGATAGATCGTGAATGCTGCATAAATGCAGAGAAGAATAATTCCCTGTGCACGGTACAGCTTTCCTTTAGTCAGTGCCGGCACGCACAGCAGCAGCATGACACCGAGCATGACCGGAATATCGATCAGAAGCGATGAATTGATACCCATCAGCATCTTCTCGCTCGGCAATGCAAACGGTGAGAGTGTCATTGCCATACCTGATACAAGCACAAGGTTGAAGAGGTTTGCACCGATGACGTTTCCGAGTGACAGTGCGCCATGGCCCTTCATCAGTGAAGTAATGGCTGTGACAAGTTCAGGAAGTGAAGTGCCAAGCGCAACCATGGTGAGACCGATCACAGAATCCGGTACGCCGAGCGCACTGGCAATGATTGTGCCGTTTTCAACCAGAAGATTTGCACCGACAGCAATCGCAGCCGCACCGATGACCAGGAAGATCAGCTCCTGGGCAAGTGTCATTTCCTTGCGATCTTCTTCATCTTCTGCTTCATCATCTGCCATATCGCCGTTTTTCATTGCCCTGACAGACAGGAACATATATCCTGCAAACATCGCCAGCAGGCAGATACCGAACAGTCTTGTGAACTGTCCGCTTGTATATGCGACAAAGGAATAGATGAATGCCGCGATAAAGAATGCGGCAGCCGGCAGACGCAGTGACTTTTTGTTCACGGGACCCGGGGCAAATGTGATTGTGAGGGCTGCAATCAGGGATGTATTGCAGATGATGGAACCGATGGCGTTTCCGTATGAAATACCGGCATTATGCTGTAAAGCAGCCTGTGCGGAAACCATGACTTCCGGCAGAGTTGTTCCGATGGAAACAACGGTTGCGCCGATCAGCAGCTCAGGCAGATGGAAACGATGGGCAATTCCGGTTGCACCATCCACAAACCAGTCTCCGCCTTTGATCAGCAGAATAAATCCAAGTAAGAAAAGCAAGCAAGCGACTAACATAAATAACCTCCACTCAATCCGCAGGCTTTAAAAAAAGCGCTGCTACGGCTGTCAGCAGCGATGGATTCAATCCCAGGGCCACACAGCAAAAAGCTGTATGGGTCTTGCGGTTTAATGAAGGCCGGGCTGTGCCGTGATGACGACTCTTCTGCGTATGATACGTCCGCTACTCCCCCAGACCTGTTTAAGATAGCACATGTGCAGACTTTGTTCAATTGGCTTTTAACAGATTGTTACGGCAAAAATAAAAGCTCTCGGTACGAAAGCCTTTATCGTTTTATTCAGTGACTTCTGCAGCTGCGGCAGCCTTGTCCGGGAACATCTTTGCCTTGACCTGCTCAGTGATTTCAGCATCGAATTCAGGATGTGATTTCATATACTCCCTGACGGAATTGATGCCCTGGCCGATCTTTTCCCCACGGTATGAGAACCATGCGCCTGCCTTGTCGATAATGTCATTTTCAACAGCCAGATTGATGATTTCATCCAGATGGCTGATACCTTCGCCATAGATGATATTGACGGTTGCTGTCTTGAATGGCGGAGCGACCTTGTTCTTGACGACCTTGACCTTGGTGGCGCTGCCGATTGCGTCCTGGCCGTTTTTGAGTGTTTCGCCCTTTCTGACATCAAGTCTGACGGAAGCGTAGAACTTCAGAGCACGTCCGCCCGGAGTCGTTTCGGGGTTGCCGAACATGATGCCGACCTTTTCACGCAGCTGGTTGATGAAGATTGCGGTTGTGTTGGAACGGTTCATGACACCGGCAAGCTTTCTCATCGCCTTTGACATCAGTCTTGCCTGTAAACCTACGGATGCATCTCCCATTTCCCCATCCAGTTCAGCCTGGGGAACCAGTGCTGCTACCGAGTCGATGACAACCAGATCAATGGCGCCGCTCTTGATCAGAAGTTCCGTGATCTCAAGAGCCTGTTCACCGGAATCCGGCTGGGAAAGAATCAGCTCGTCAATATCAACACCGAGATTTTTCGCATAGACCGGATCGATTGCATTTTCAGCATCGATGAATGCGCATCTGCCGCCCTGCTTCTGGCATTCAGCAATCGCATGCAGCGCAAGCGTTGTCTTACCGGAAGATTCAGGTCCATAGATTTCAACGATTCTGCCCTTCGGATAGCCGCCGATTCCGAGAGCCTGATCGAGTGCAAGCGAGCCGGAAGGAATCGCATCAACCGATACCTCCGCCCTGTCGCCAAGTCTCATGATTGAGCCCTTGCCGTATTCTTTTTCAATCGCTTTGAGGGCATCAGCGAGAAGCTGATCCTTCTTTTCATCAGTTACATTTTTTGCTGTTTTTGTTTCCTTTGCCATAAAGCCTCCTGCTGATACTCTTATTCACCCTGAAACGCGTGATTCCTCAGCATTTTATTTCGATTCGAGAATGTCTTCCTTCATCTGGTTGAAATACTGCACGCCGCTTGCAAAGCTGACAAGTGCCGCAAACCACAGCATGAATGAAGAAACCGGAATGCCGATCAGTTCAAACGGAAGGTTGTTCAGAAGAACAAGTGCAACCGTGACCATCTGAAGAACTGTCTTGAGCTTTCCCATCATTCCTGCCGCAACAACCTTGCCGTTGGCAGCCGCCATCATGCGGCATCCGTCAACGACCGTATCGCGGGCGATCATGATGATCACCGGCACAACGGGAATCAGACCGCGGGCAACAAACAGAAGAAACATCGTTGTTGTCAGAAGCTTGTCAGCGATCGGATCGGCGAATTTGCCGAATGTCGTGATCATATTGCGGGAGCGGGCAATATGTCCGTCCAGCGCATCAGTCACGGCAGCGATCACATAAACCGCAAGCGCGATCAGATTGATCAGAGACAGCGAAACACTGCCGATCTGAATGGATGAAGGTTCAATCCCGAATGAAGAATACGGGAACAGGTAAATCAGAATGATGACGGGAATCAGCACGATTCTGAATACTGTCAGTCTGTTGGGAAGATTCATACTTCTTCCTCCTTTTTTATCTCAACGCTTTCAAGTATATCACATTGATGCATGAATATGTCAGACGCACATACAGATGATGCACAATCCTCATGCAACGTTATGAGTATACCACAGTTTTCAATGTTGCACAAATTTCAGATATACGCTTTTATTTCTGATTTAAAAAAGAGGAGAATATCGGTTCTCCTCAATATATGAGCACAATCATAAGCCATGTTCTGTTCGCCTTGCGGCGCGGCAGCCATTTATCTCTGCTTTGAGCAGCCGGATCGTGGTTTCAGTTCACCTTCTCCGGTTCCCCTACCAAATTTGGGTTTCTCGCCTGAGGGGTTTATCGCGTTCCACTCCGTACGTTTCCGTACAGACTTCGTCACTGTGACACCTTAAGGACCTGCACCATGGGTTTGCACCTTTAGGCTTCGGTTCCGCCGTCATCCTTGCGGATGCCCGGCCTTATTGATTGGACCGGCACAGACACTACTGTCATCGCAGACAGTGCGAGCATGGACTTTCCTCTGGTATTGCCAGCGGCTGCCTCATGTGCGCATAAACATTTTTATTTGCGGTTTTTCGAATCAAAGACCTGCTTCTCAAGACGGGAAAGACGCTTGAGAATATCAATCTGGGAAGCTCCCAGCTGCATCGGATCAGCATCAGCCTGTGCCTTTGCTTTTCCTTCGACTTCGATCAGTTTTGCCCGCAGAGAGGCATTTGTTCTTTCCAGGTCACCGATCTTTTCCTTCAGATCGCTGATCATCCTGTCATATGTCTGATAATCCTTGATTACATTGTCAAGCATATTGTCAACCTGCTCGGGATTGTATCCCTGGAAATCGATGCTGAATTCCTGATTGACGATCTTTTCGGGATCCATGATAAGCTTTGAAGCCATAACAGACACCTCCTGCCGGTAATTATCTCATCACAATTTTTGAAAATCAATAAATCTTCCTTCTTTATGTGAACAAATGTATAATATCAGCGGTGAATCAACCATGGTCAATTATCCGAACGGCAAAAAAAGCACCTGGGCCCACTCAACGGCATCGGCCGGCGGGCGCGGCATGGCACTTGAGAAAGATATCAACAAATCAAATGACAGCTATCTCTCGCAGGATATCGCCGTCATCCACAAGAAGCCGACACCTGTCACCATAGTCAAAGTGGATTACCCCAACCGCGCTGCGGCGAAGATTACGGAAGCTTACTTTAAGATTCCGTCCACAACCGACTATAACGGTATATATAAAGGAAGATACATTGACTTTGAAGCAAAAGAGTGCGCATCCCGCACTTCTTTCCCGCTGAAGTCGATTCATCTGCACCAGATCAAGCATCTTGATTCGGTGATCCGCCACGGCGGAATTGCTTTTGTCATCGTCAGATTCGTCGAATATGATGAAACCTGGTATGTCGAAGCATCCAGAATGATTGAGTTCTACAGCACAGCTTCCAGACACTCAATCCCTTATGATTGGTTCAGGAAAAACGGTATCCTGATCCCGGCAAGCTATATCAGGCCTGTTGACTATCTGAAAATTGTGGACAGGCTTTATTTCAGTAAAGGAGGAACTACCTCAGATGGCAGTTAAACAGAAGAAAAAAAGCGGAATCCGCAGACGGTTCCATGGTTTCCGGTTTATAACCATATTCATGGCAATCCTGGTCGGATTCGAGCTGGTCGGCGGTGCGGTTGCGCTGTATGGACTGAACACATGGCTCAAAGGCAAGCCGGAAATCGATGTCAACGACTTCTTCACCCAGGAATCCACCCTCATCTATGATGTCAACGGCACGCAGATTGCGGACGTCGGTACCCAGCTGCGTGAAAACATCACATATGATCAGATTCCGGATGCACTCATCGATGCCTTCCTCTCCATTGAGGACAGCCGCTACTTCACGCATAACGGATTTGACATCCCACGTTTCGGCAAGGCTGTCGTTGAAACTCTTGCCCACGGCAATATGCAGGGCGGCTCGACCTTCACGATGCAGTTAGTCAAGATGACTTACTTCGTCAATGATGAAGACGGCACCAGCCGTACCAAGGACATTGAATATAAAGTTCAGCAGATCGCCCTGGCGATGGATCTTGAAAAGCAGTCAACGAAGAAGGAAATCTTCGAGATGTATCTGAACAAGATGAACTACGGCGGCATCGGCAATATCCGTGGGGTTCAGAAAGCTGCCCAGCAGTACTTTGACAAGAATGTCTGGGAACTCAACACTTCCGAATGCGCACTGCTTGCCGGCGTTGTCAATTCACCTTACTTCTACGATCCGCACAACTACCTTGAAAATGCGACATACAGACGCAATCAGGTTATCGACATGATGGTCCATCACGGCTACATCACAGCCGAAGACGGTGAACTTGCCCGTGCGATCAAAGTCGAGGACCTGCTGGTTGATCCGTATAAATCCTTCTATGAAGGCGAAGCATATCAGTATCAGGCATATATCGATGAAGTCATCAAGGAAGCCGAACGGGTAACCGGAAATGACCCTCTCAACGTTTCGATGGAAATCTATACCGCCATGGATCCGGAAGTTCAGGATACCATGGAAATGATCCTTGCCGGCGAATGGGACGGCATTGTATGGCCCAACGACAAGATCGAATATGCGATGATTTCTGAAAACAACCAGACCGGTGAAATCATCGGTATCGGCGGCGGACGCAATTACTCAAGAGGCGGCACGATGTTACTGAACCATGCCACGGATCAGTACAATCAGCCGGGTTCAACCGTCAAGCCTTTCCTCGATTACCTGCTCGCATTTGAATGGTGCGGATGGGCGACCGACCACACGATCACCGACAAGCCGATCGCGTATGGCGAACACGTCTTCACCAACGCATACACCGCCGGCTACAGCGGCGAAATGCTGCTGACTGAGGCACTGGGACGTTCCCTGAACACCCCTGCCATCCAGACCCTTCAGGCAGTCATTGATGAAGTCGGTCAGGACCGCGTATGCGATTATCTTGAAACGCTGAACTTCAGCAGATTCGACCGCAACGAATTCAATATTCAGTATGCAATCGGTGCCTCCACCTTCTCGGTTTCCTGCAAGGAACTGATGGCGGCCCATGCAATCAATATGAACGGCGGCTTCTATATCGAGCCGCATACCATCGTCAGAATTGTCTACCGCAACGGTCTCACCCCGCCGGTTGAAATGAATTATGCCAAGTCACAGGTTGTTTCAAGCCAGGCTGCATACATGATGGCTACCCTCATGGAAAAGAACGTTTCCACAAACTTCGGTAACTTCATGCAGCTGCTGGCAAGAAGCTATCCGGTCTATGCAAAAACCGGAACAACCGACTGGGGAAATTCAGGTCTGGCGTACGGAATTCCGGAAGGTGCTTCCAAAGACAACTGGATGGTTGTAGAAACAAACAACTTCACGACCGTCGTCTGGTATGGATATGACAAGATCTATGAAGGTGTCAAATGCTGGTTCGATTATGAAGACATTCAGTACAACATGAACGGCTTCATCCAGAACTATCTGCTCGATATCATCAACCGCAATGTCGATCCTTCCGCAGGTGTCACAAGACCTGACGGTGTCAGTGAGATCACCCATATCAAGAGTCTGTATCCTTATACAGCTCCGATTGCCGGAATGAGTGCAGACTGGTATTCAACCGGTCTCATCAAGTCGGAATACAACAAGCTTGAACAGCCGCAGGCAGCAGCCGCAACTTCAGCCCTGACAAGCTTCTCAGCTTCAATTGATGATGATTATAACGTTTCCTACAACTGGGCTTCCTACCCTGACCCGAGCAAACTCGAGGCGGCCGGCAGCTGGAAGGATATTTCATTAAGAAGAGCGGACGGCTCCATCTGGGTTGCCGCAACCGGCAGAAGACTGTTTGACTACTCATGGGTATACGGCAGCGTTCAGTACCGGGCACGGATCATGCAGAACGGCGGCGTTGTCAAGGAAGTCGCAACAACAAGTTCATCGGCAAGTGAGAATCTTGAAAGCGTACTTGCTGAAAATACCGAAACACAGGTCTGCGGATACTACATGTATTCAAGCGGATATGGTGCTTCCAACGAAATCTGCTCCACATTCGTCACACCGAGCAAGCATATCTATGCACCGGGTTACGGTTCATCCTATGATGATGTCATGGCATGGGCTGACAGATACGGATTCACGGTCAGAGTCAGCTATCAGGTTCCGGACGATGAACATCCGGAAGGAACGCTCGATCTGACATACAACGGCAGAACATGCTGGGGTGTTGATGTCACAAATGCTCACAGAGCCTTCCAGCTCAACTACTACACATACGACGAATGATATCAAAAACTGCATTCATCAGCGAATGCAGTTTTTTCATGGAAAAGCCGGCATTTTCAGCCGGCCATCAGATTCCTTTCAGTTGTACAAATTCAGGTTCAATTCCAAGATACGGAAGAATGACGTTCAGAAGATCCTTCATGGCAAAGCGCAGCGATGTCGTATTGACACATGGATGGCAGGCAAACATGGGCTGCTCTTTGAGATCTTCATCGATCAGCAGATGTACACGATGATCATGATCATTCATCAATCCGAGCACCGAAACACTTCCTGCGTGCAGGTCAAGAAATTCAATCAGATACTTTTCAGGCGCAAAGGAAAGCCTGCTTGAATTCACCTGACGAGAAAGCTCACGGGTTTTAAACGGCTTGTCAGCCGGCATGACCAGAAGATAGAACTGTGTCTCCTGTCTGTTGCACAGGAAAAGATTTTTTGAAATGCGCACATCCAGAATTTCATCCACCTGTTCGCAGATCTGCATGCTGGCGGCTTCAAGCATCGGATGATCCGCACGTTCGTATTGAATCTTCAGTTCATCCAGCATCCGGTAGCATCTTAATTCCCGCTCTTCCCGTCCGGACAGATTTCCTTCGCTGCCTCTCAGCAGCCTGATCGAGCAATCAGATTCACTCATGAAACTCATGCGGTCTTCTTATAGACAGGGATTGAATCAAGCGGTGCTTCCGCATTGATGAGACTGGCACCTTCATAGATTTTCCCGTCACGGATATCCATCCATTTGCCGTCCGGCAGATAAACTTCTCTTTCAAATGTATTGAGTGAAAGAACAGGAGCGACAAGATATTCGCTGCCGAACATATACTGATCATAGATCTCCCAGCAATGATCATCATCGGGGAATTCATAGAACATACTGCGAAGCAGCGGCGAACCGTTCTGATGTGCCTCTTCAAACAGTGAAGCAATATAATCCTTCAGGCTGTGACGCAGCTCGAGCTGTTTCATCAGAATCCCGAACACTTCTTCGCCATAGCTCCATAATTCATTCGGCCGTCCGGTGAACAGATACCCGCCGCCATAGTCACGCGTATCCAGAACCGGAATGTCATGCGGTCCCCTGTCCCCATGCATGCGAAGCACAGCTGTAAATACGGCAAACTCAAACCAGCGCACAAGAAGCTGTCTGAAATCAGGATCATTTACATCATCTGTCATGAATCCGCCGATATCGGTTGTCCACCAGGGAATGCCGGCAAGCCCCATATTGATGCCGCACTGCAGCTGATCGGCCAATGAATCAAAGGTACTCGGAACATCTCCCGACCAGATGACATTTCCGTATTTCTGACTCCCTGCCCAACCGCTTCTTAACAGAGAAATCGGATTCTCTTCGCCGTCATTCATTCGTCCTTCACGGATCATGCGGCTGAAGTACTGCGGATAGATTGCACTGCAGGAAAGAGCCGTTCCGATGTGATAGCGGTACTGATCAAAGTCATAGCGCACAAAATCAGGCTCGGCATTGTCCAGCCAGATCATATCCACGCCAAGGTCCAGATAATTCTTTTTAATGATGTCATAAACATATGTCCGCGTTTCAGGATTTGTCGCATCAATCTCGGTGCAGTCTCCCTGATAGTCATAAGTCTGCAGCCCGCCGCGCTCGGTTCTGATCAGCAATCCCTTCTCATCCATTTCCGCAAAATGCGAGCTTCTCTTGTCGACCGAAGGCCATACGGAAACACAGACTTTGATTCCCATTTCATGCAGCTCATCAATCATTGCTTTGGGATCAGGCCAGTATTCCGAATCAAAGCACCATTCTCCCTGATAAGGCCAATGGAAGAAGTCAATGACGATCACATCGATCTTCACCCCGCGCTTCACGCATTCATGAGCAACCTCAAGAACTTCCTTCTGTGTTCTGTAGCGCAGCTTGGACTGCCATAAGCCGAGCAGACTTTCATCAAAGTGCGGTGCTCTGCCGCTGACATCCGTATAGTTTTTCAATAATTCCTTCGGTATATCTGCGACCGTAATCCAATAGTCAAGCTGTTTCACTGCTTCGGCTGTAAACTCTGTCAGATTCATTCCGAAGGATGCTCTGCCGACAGCCGGATTGTTCCATAAGAATCCATAGCCTTTGGAAGAAATCATAAACGGAACACTCACCTGGGAGTTTCTCTGTTCAAGATCGAGGATGCAGCCTTTGAGATTGGTATTTGCCATCTGATACTGTCCCATTCCGAAGATCTTTTCGTCAGGATCGCTGTCAAATTTCTGTATGATTTTATAATCGCCGCCGATATAGGGAATATACTCCCTGCTGATATATTTCAGACATCTGCTTTCATTGCATAATGTGCCGTCATAATTGCGGAAGTATTCCCTCAGAATCATCTCATCATCTTTATAGAATGCGATGACACACTGCCTGTTGAGCTCCGCCCTGATTCTGCCGTTGGCAATGACTGCCTTTTCCTGATCATCGCTGATTGCGATTTGGGCATTGTGCGGATCAACTTCTTCGCATAATGCCCAGTCCTGATCCGTAAAATCAGAGTATCTCGTTGTACGCACACGCAGCGCATTGTCTCCCCAGGCTTCAATTCTGACTGTCTCGCCTCTGTATGAGCCGATCAGTGCTCCGTTTTCAATTCTGAACATATGATTACCTTTCAAATTTATCCTGAAAGAATTATATGACAGATTCACATCAGGTACAAAAAAAGACAGATGCCTTGTCAGGACATCTGCCTGATGTAAATATCAGAATTCTTTTTTCGTTATGATTCTTTCTGCAATCCGTTCTGAAATCAGAACTACTGCAATGACAATTGCCGCAATGATGACAAGAATCACATACGGATTCATTGAATCAAGCTTTGCGACTGACTGTGAAAAATCAACACCTATGAGAGAAAGAATCTTGCCCCCGCCGAAGACTGTCACAAGAATTGCCGCATAGAGAATATACATGAACGTTCTTGATTTCTCGGCATTGTATTTGACCCTGACCGGAATCATGAATGCGATAAAGAGCATTCCGACCATCAGCATACTCAGCCCGGTTAACAGCAGGTCACTGAGCGATACCGGATTCGGTGTAACAAGGCTCAGTACCAATGAAATCGCAAACCCTGCGCAGACGCTGATGACTGCAGTGAGCAGACAGAACAGATATTTTTCCCTGACATAGGTCCTGCGAACTGCCGGCAGTGTAAACAGAAAGCTGAAGCCGTTGTCAAATTCATCATAGCCGATCGTGCCGATTGCAAGCATGGTTCCGATGATTCCGAGATACCCTGCCACGATCGATGAATCAAATGCAAAAGACATTGCGACACCGCATAAGCAGATCATCAGAATGGTTTTGAGCTGTGTTCTGATAATCAGCAGATCCTTGACGAACAACCCTTTCATACAGAAACTCCTTTGACCATCATATTGATGACATCATCAATTCCCGGTTTCTCAATCACCAGTTCAGGATCATTCTCCATATAGTAATCGCGATGATCCGAGAGACAGAGATACCCGTAGTTTTCTTTTTTCTTTTTCAGCAGATACTTTTTATCGAGGTTTTCATATGCTTTCTGATCGATTTTGATTAATCCGTAATCCGAAAGCAGTCTGTCGGTTTCTTCATGAAGGATGATTTTTCCTTCATGAATCATATAGAAATCATCACACAGCGTTTCAAGATCGGAAGAGATATGCGAACTGATCAGAATGGAACGTTCATCATTTTCCTCCATATAATCCCTCAGCATACTCAGCACATCATCTCTTGCAATGACATCAAGACCGCTTGTCGGCTCATCGAGAATCAGGAAATCCGCCCCATGCGTCAAAGCGCAGATGACTTTGAACTTTGCTTTCATTCCGGTGGAAAGCTCGCTGATTTTCTTATCCATCGGCAGTGAAAGGTCACGGCATTTCCTTTCAAAAAGAGATTCGTCAAATTCCGGATAGAATGCCTTCAGAATCTGCTCTGCATCAGAAATTTTCAGATATCCGGAAAACGTGCTGTCAGCCAGCACAGAACCGATTCTGCGGCGGTCAGCTTCAGTCAGCTCTGAAAGCTCTCTGTCAAAAAGCGTGATTTCACCATCATCTTTAAATACAAGTCCGAGCAGAATTTTGAATAATGTGCTCTTGCCGGCACCGTTCTGTCCGATGATTCCCGTGATCCTGCCGGCAGGCACTTCAATCGAGCATTCAAGATCAAATCCGGGATAGTGTTTTCTGCAATGCTTTACACTCAGCATGGTTTATTCCTCCAGGATCAGCCCAAGCAGATCGCTGACTTCTTCATGGGTCAGTCCGTACTGCTCGGCTTTTCTGACAACTTTTTCAAGTTCAGTCTGTATTTCATATCTTCTCTGTTCCGCAATCAGTGATGCATTGGCACCTTTGACATAGGTGCCTTTGCCGTGAACGGTAGCTGTGAATCCTTCTTCTTCCAGACAGTCATAGGCCTTTTTGACTGTCAGGGCACTGATTCTGAGTTCTTTGGAAAGCGTCCGTACCGAAGGAAGAAGCTCCCCTTCTTTCAGCTTTCCTTCCATGATCTGCTGTTTGATTTCTTTTGCGATCTGTTCATAGATCGGGACCATGGATGAAGTATTGATAATCATCTGCATGCACAATTACCTCTGCCTTCCGGCTGTAAACAGTATATAACACTGTTAACACTGTTTCAACTGTTATATGGTGTTTATTTCATTATGCAGTGTTTCATTTAAGTTAAACAATGAAAATGTTTAAGTAAAAATCATGAAAGGTGATTTTGCTGTACCCACCCGGCATCAGATGTGAATCTGCAATACCAATCCATATTTCCGGTTGGCATTGTGACTTTGATCTTCTTACATAAAAAGCACATGAAGTCTTTTCCATGTGCTGATTCAGAAGTATTCATGAAGACCGTCATAAAGAGCTCTGATGGTCTTTTCATAATCTGTTTCATTAATACCGATGATGATGTTCAGTTCTGAACATCCGGCATCAATCATGCGGACGTTGATTCCTGCATTTGAAATGATCTGCAGAACTTTTGCGGCAACACCGACATTGGTTGAAATACCTTCTCCGACCACCGTGACCAGAGCCATGCCGTCTTCGATAAACAGCTTGTCAGGATGGAATTCCTGATCGATTTTCATGATGATCTCACGGCGGCAGTTTTCAAAATAGGAAGTTTCGGCAATAACCGAAATAATATCAATCGATGTCGGCGTATGTTCATAGGAAATGCCATATTCAGCACAGATTTCAAGAATGCGGGCACCGAAACCGACCTGTGTATTCATGAGTGCCATTTCAATCTGCAGGTTGGAGAAACCTGTTTTTCCGGCAATCCCTGTTACAGGATGCTGATGCATATCCACCGGATATTTGGAAACGATCATGGTTCCTTCCGCCTCCGGATCCATCGTATTGCGGATCTGAATCGGAATGCCTGTCGATCTGATCGGCAGAATCGCATCTTCATGAAGAACAGAGGCTCCCATGTAGGAAAGCTCGCGCAGTTCGCGGTAGCTGATCCATTTGACCTGCTTGGGATGATCAATGATGCGTGGATCGGCCGTCATGACGCCTGATACATCGGTCCAGTTTTCATAGAGATCCGCACCGACGCTTCTGGCAATAACTGCACCCGTCACATCCGAGCCGCCTCTTGAAAAGGTTGTGATCACGCCATGTGTATCGGCTCCATAGAAGCCGGGAATCACGGCATGGGAGAAGTCCGAAAGAATTGCGCCGGCTGTTTTATAGGTCAGATGATGTGAAAGAAGATGATTCTGCTTGAAGATGATCAGATCCTTCGCATCGATAAACGGCCAGCCAAGATAGCACGCAAAGATTTTCGCATTCAGATACTCCCCTCTGCTTGCCAGCCAGTTCACATTGATATCATGATTGAGCTGACTTCTGATTTCATCAAATTCCTTCTCAAGATCAAAATCAATTTCCAGTCCTTCGACAATCTCCCGGAATCTTTCATAAATGAGCAATAATGTCGGTTCGGGATCATAATCATTCAGAACTTCCGAATAGATTCTGTAAAGAAGATCTGTCACTTTGATATCATCGCTGCTTCTTTTGCCCGGAGCAGAGACGACCACAAACCTTCTGGCATCATCCATTTTCAATATATCTGCACAATGCTTCATCATCTCTGCGGACGCGAGCGATGTGCCGCCGAATTTCACAGTTTTCATGCATTACCTTCCAATCAATCCATGCAATTATATTTTGTGCATTCCAATCAGTCAATGAGCGTCTTGATCTGCACCGTAAATTTCATCGTCATATTTCCGTTCCTGCGATTCACAACGTGCTATGATGAATACAGCAAAGCATTTCTGTATGCAGTTTAGGAGGTTATCATTATGCTTCATGAAATCACTTTTTCATCATTCAATCAGCGTGATACCGTCTATGGCTGGGTCTATGTCCCTGCCGCAAAACCGGTCGGCATCATTCAGCTGATCCATGGCTTCGGAGAACATTCCAGACGCTATCTTCACATGATCACATCCTTCATGGAAGCAGGCTACATCGTCGCTGCGGATGATCATGTCGGGCACGGCAAAACCGCGATCGAAAACAATGCATGGGGCGATTGGGGTGACAAAGGCTTTGAAACAATGGTCAATGACGAAAAGACACTCCACGATATCGTGGCAAAGATGTATCCGGATGTACCGTATTACATGTTCGGTCATTCCATGGGTTCCTTCATTGCAAGAATGTATATGGCAAGATTCGGTGAGGATCTTGCCGGCGTGACGATCTGCGGCACAACAGGTGTGTGGCCCAACCTTGATGCAAATATCGCAGTTGTTCAGAAACTTGTCGATGAAGGCAAAGGTGCAGAAAGCGACCCTTCGCTTGGCGGGCAGTTCATGGGATGGATGTTTGCAAGATGTCCTGAAGGCGTCAAGCTTGGAAACGAATGGATCTGCGATGATGCATATGTACAGAATGACCACGCAGCCGATCCGTTTGACGCTTTCACAAAGCCTACAACAAACGGCGCATGGCTCTATTTCATGCAGATGATGAAAGATATCACCGGCGAAGAGTGGGCAAAGAAGGTTCCCGCAAATCTTCCGATTTACAACATCGCCGGCGATCAGGATCCTGTCGGACAGTATGGAACAGGCGTCTATCAGTGTGCAAACTGGCTGAGTGATACAGGTCATGATGTCACAACCGTTCTCTATACCGGATACCGACATGAGATCCATAATTACAGCGACATCAAAGACGATGTCGAACAGGGAATCATTCTCTTCTTTGATTCCACAAGACTCTGATTCATCAGGGGATGTCCTGAACAAACGGGATATCCTTTTTTCTTTACAGGAATTCAATCCGCATGAGTATAATACTTTCAGTACACAGAGGAAGGTAACTATGCTGAATCTCAGACACCTGCAGGCTTTCATTGAAACAGCACAATACGGCAGCTTTCATAAAGCAGCCGATGCAATGTATATCACTCCTTCCGCTCTTATCAAGCAGATCAACGCACTTGAAGAAGAAACAGGAGCTGTTCTTTTCGAGCGCACCCAGAGAGGTCTGAAGCTGACAAGGAGCGGCGAATCACTCTATCAGGACGGGCTTGTTCTTTTAAGAGATGCAGAAGCAGCGATCATGCGGGCAAAAAGACAGAATGATGATCTTGATCAGATGATCAGAGTCGGCACATCTCCGGTATCCCCTGCCGATTCAATTGCTTCACTGCTGGGAAAAATCTATGAAAAATGGCCTGGATTAAAGATACAGATTGTTCCGTTTGCCAATACTTCCAAAGCAGTCGACAGACTTTTCAGCACATTCGGCGAAGAAATTGATCTCATCTGCGGCGTCGTTGATCCGGTTCATCTGAAATACCGCCGATGCGCCGGGACAGTCACCGAAAAATATCCGGTCAATGCGGCAGTACCGATGTATCATCCGCTTGCCAGGAAAGATGCAATAGAGATCAATGACCTTGAAATGAAGGATATTCTTCTGATGAGCGAAGGAAAAATGGAAGTGATGGATCAGATCCGGAATGATCTTCGCACGAATCATCCGGATATCCGGATTCACGACTTTGACATCTATGACAGTGAAGTATTCAATCAATGCGAACAGAACGGCTATGTGCTGTTTATCACAGAAAAATGGCTGCAGGCTCACCCGACCCTGCGTATGGTGAAGATGAACTGGGATTATGAAGTACCCTATGGCCTGCTTTATTCCTGCACACCCTCTCTGAAAGTCAAGCGTTTCATCAGATGCATCAGCGATTAGTGTATACCCGTTTGTATACACTGATGTCCTGATTCACAGCTTCCATGAAGATATGAAACCATTTATACTGTGATTGTAAAAAAAATCAGCAGTCGAAACTGCAGAAAGAAGGAGAAGATTATGAGCAAAACATGGATTATCACAGGAGCAAGCGCCGGCGGTATCGGCGAAGGAATCGCAAGAGCAGTCCTCTCACATGGCGACAATGCCGTCATCACAGCCAGATCACTTTCCAAACTTGAAACAATCGCAAATGACTATCCGGAAACATGCATGCCGTTTGCACTTGATATGAGCGACCGTGCAGCAATGAAGGAACTTGTCGCAAAGACAATTGAGAAGTTCGGAACAATCGACGTTCTCATCAACAATGCAGGTCACGGCTACCGCTCAAGCGTTGAAGAAGGCGAAGATGAAGCAATCCGCGAACTGTTTGAAACAAATCTCTTCGGTCCGATCAACATGATCAAGGAAGTCCTTCCCGTCTTAAGAGAAAAAGGCGAAGGCGTCATCATGAATACAACCAGCATCGCAGCTGAGCGTTCAGCTGTCGGTTCCGGATATTACGCTTCCTCCAAGGCAGCGCTTGACCTTCTGACAGACGGTCTTTGCAAGGAACTCAAGCCGCTCGGCATCCGGGTCATGGTCATTGAACCGGGTTCCTTCCGCACCCACTTCTATGATGAAGCACTCAAGAGTGCACCGCTTAAGGTTGATGCATATAAGGATTCCACATGGAAGAATGCCAATGCCGTCAACAAGAGACAGCAGCCGGGCGATCCGATGAAAGCAGGCCAGCTGATCTACAGAATGGCATATGCCGAAGATGCACCGTTCAGACTGCTGCTTGGTGCAGATGCAGTCAAGGCAGTTGTTACAACCGCTGAAGGCAGAATCGAAGAAGCAAAACGTTTTGCGGCAGATTCCGAAAGCACAGGATTCTGATCAATCAATTAAACAGGGACCGCATCCGGTCCCTGTTGTCTGTTATCAGAGAAAGCTCTTTTCAGCTTTCTTTTTTTCATTGATGATTTCTTCGAGAATTTCGATCGCGTCGTAAATCATCCCGTCGCAATGGGTTTTCTTGTCGCCTCCCCTTTCGGCATTTGCTTTGAGAAGATCACGGCATTCAATCATCTGACCGTGTTTTTCCTTCAGTAAGTGAATGAAGCGGTTTCTGGACTCATTGTCATCAATGCCGCATAAACCGAGGATCATCAAGCCTCCGGTAAAAGCACCGCAGACGCTTCCCATCTTCATGCCGCCGCCGAAATGTTCAGCCAGCTTTCTGAGTGTCTCCTCATCAAGTCCGGTTTCTTCATGCATTGCCATGACCATGGTCTGTGCACAATTGTAAGCCGGCATGCCGTTTGGTTTGAAACTGCTTCTCAATTCTGCCGCTCTTTCTGAATATCTGCTCATATTTCCTCCCTGATTCTTTTACTCATCACATAATCATCCATACTAAATCCGCTGCCGATGTCATTTTTCTCTTCGCGGATCACTTCAAAGCCCATCGCTTTATATATTTTTACTGCATCATTGTCACGGTTGACATTCAGCTCAATTGCATCAAATCCAGCCTTTTCAGCTTTCTGAATGACAAAATCCAGCATCTTCTGTGCGTAACCCCTGCCGCGGTATTTACGGTAAAGATAGAATTTGCTGAGATACATGGCATGCGGTTTTTCATAATATGCAAGAAAGCCGATCTTTGCGTCATCCAGACAGGCAAACCAATACTGATATCCCTTCTGCAGTTGTGAAGAGATTGCCTCAGGTGTCTGAAACAGAGAGATCATATAATCATTCTGTTCTTTGCCGATCAGAGGATCAAAGTGCTCACGGACAATTTCAGTCGCCATCTTTGACATTGCGTCAATTGCTCCAGTGTTATCAATTTCAAGCTTCTCAAAATGAACCATCGGTTTTCTCACAATCCTTATCATTGTACATAACTGCCGAAAAAAAGGATACCCTGTTCATCTCAGAGTATCCTTTTATGTTCATTTCAGAGGCCTTAGAATTCGAGTGTTTCGGGAGCTTCTGTGAATGAAGAAATGGTTGCTTTTCCGTTTTTCAGATAGTAGACAGCTGTATTGCCGTCGCCGGCTTTGTACATACGTGCAAGTGAAGGATATGCTTCAAGCATGGATTCCTGTGCTTCAATTCTTTCATCAAGAATTGCTTCGCCTTCGACTCTGATCCATTTTCCTTCTTTGAAAGCACAGAGCTCTACTTTCGGATTTTCTGCAATCTGGTGAGCAACCGGCTTGATGAGACCGGTCTGGAAATATAATCTGCCTTCAAAAATGTGAGCTGTTCCGAAAGGACGGACACGGGGCTGATCGCCTTCAGCGGTAGCGAGATAATAAGTTCCTGCATCTTTTAAGAATGTACATACTTTTTCAATATTGCTCATATAATCAGTTCCTTCTTTCTTACAATATTTTACTGAATGTGAATTGCATCAATCAAATCAAATGTCCGCCGGCCGCATTGAAGCCTTTGTATCCTTCGCATAACTGAGCAGCCAGAACCGGAAGTTTTTTCGCATCAAACTCATTTTCAAATGAAAGACTCTGCGTAAACCCGCTGTTTCCGGTATTTGCAATCTTTCCGGTCACCTTCACCCTGCCGTTATCTGCGCATTCAAAATGGATAAAATTATCTCCGTTATGCGAGTCACACAGTTCAGCGCATCCGCTTTTGTTTTCGCTCATGTCACTCAGCGCTTTTGCAAAAGCGGCAAACTGAGAGAGATCCATCATCCATGAGGCAACTGCGCTGAAATCATCACTGAAAACCCGCAGATCAAGAACGGCATTTTCACTTTCTCTGGCATCCGGACTGTAATTTTTAGCAGAAAACTCGAGCTGAAATAAATCTGTTTCGATTCTGTGCATGAGTGCCTCCTTCCCGATAGCTGTATCCTCTTATCTTTATCATATCACGCAACGGGAAACAGGAATGTGTGATTCTTATGATTGTGTATGATTCTCCAGGCGGATTCTGATTGAATGATACAGAATCGCATAGAGTTCACGCACATAAAATGTCGGCAGCAGCCACCAGGCAGTCGGTGCTCCAAGTGCACAGCATTTCATTCCGGCCGATTTGCCGAGCATCATAGCCCGGTAAAGATGAAATTCATTTGAACAGATTGCACAGCACGGATTCAGACCGTTCTCCCTGATGATTTTCATAGAATATTCCAGATTCTGCTTTGTTGTTTCCGAGCGGTCTTCCATATAGATTCTGCTTTTATCAATGCCATGCTTCAGCAGCCATTCTTTCATTGCAAAAGCTTCCGATATGATTTCATTCTTTCCGCGTCCTCCCGAAACAACCGTGCGCGTTTCGGGATATTGTTCAAGATACTTCAAAGCAGCCTGAAGCCGTTCGACCTGCATCAGGGAAGGCTTTTCCCCGATGATCTCACAGCCAAGCACAATCAATGTTTCACTGCCCTCCGGCTTATCTTTAAAACAGCGGATCATTTTCACCGTGATCCATACAGCAATCAGGATGCATACAATCAGAATGATCAGCAGAATCAAGACCCACGTTTCCTGAAGCACAGCCGGATTTCTGAATAAATACCATAAAAACAAGCCGCATAAAAATCCGGTCACATTGCCGATATTGACCACCTGTCCGGTAAAAACAGGAATGATGAAGATGATCATGATGAGATAAGCAAGAATCATGATTCGTCCTCCTGGTTCCTGATTGAAGAAAGAATCAGATGATCAGAGACGAAAATCAGCGAACCGATGATTGCAAGACCTATGACAGCCAGTATCGGTGTGCGCAGAAAGAAATCATGAAAGTATGTATCGATGATTGTCGCAGTCAGTGCAAAGACTGCCACAATCGCATCCATCATATTGATGACATGGATCATGCGCTGAATCCGATGACGCTTTCTGCCATGGTATGCCGTCACAACTGCACGATAGATCCGGACGCATGTATAGATAAAAATATAATAGAACATCCAGCTCCAGTAAGTCTTGGAATGGCCGAAGAAGACCATTTCCCCGATCATTACACTCAAAGCAATATTCATGAGCGCCAGCAGAATACCGGTTGTTTCCATGGATCTGCGGGAGATTTCATCTTTGTTTTTCTGATCCGGTTCATTGTGCACGACCCATTTGCGGTTGAGCAGATAGACACGGATCAAAGTCAGAAGACCATAGTAGACAGCTAACGACATGAACCAGTCGGAAGCCGATACAATGCCATGTACAAGATTCATCAGTGCCAGAAATCCGCTGGCAGAAATTGAAATAAGAAAAAGAACAAACTCCCGGAAGAATTTGCTTGATTTCCAATAATGCATGAAGACATCAATGTATTTCCTGATCTCTTCCATCGTGCATCAATCATACCATTAATTAAGAAAATGTTAAAACTGCGTTCCTGCGAGCACTTCAATCACGGTTAACATTGCTTTGACAATCATATCCATCGGCATCTCAGGAAGATCGCTTTTCCCCATTTCATCGGTACAAGGAAGATGAATGAAGCCGGAAATCACTTCCGGATGATTCTGCATGCAGTAATTGCGCACACCGAAAAAGACATGATTGCAGACAAATGTACCTGCCGATTCCGAAAGCGAAGCCTGAACTCCCTTTTCATTGAGAGCTGCGATCAGCTTTCTGTAAGGAAGAGATGTAAACCACGCGTCCGGCGCATCTTTGATGATCCGTTCATCATGAGGCTGATTGGATCCGTTGTCCTTGATTCTGAAATCATCGATATTGACTGCCGTCCTTTCGATTGTAATTCCCTTTCTCCCGGCAGCCAGTCCAAGCGAAACAACCGCATCAGGCCGCTCAGCTTCAATCAGATCTTCCATGATTCTGAGTGACTCAAAGCGCACGACCGGCAGAACAGCTTTTTTGATCTCTGTACCTGCCCAGAAATCAGGAAGTCTTTTGAGAACTTCCATGGATGGATTGTATGTATCATTTCCGAAGGGTTCAAACCCGCTGATCAGTATTTTCATGTGTCTATCATATCATGCCTGCTGAAAACTTTAAGATTTAAGCATACGGGCAGCAGAGCGTTTTAAGTCCTATTGTTATTATCGATTTTTCATATATTATGAAGATATGAGTGAAGAAAAGAAGGAATATGAAGATCTGAACATCCCGTTCAGTCAGAAGCAAAAAGCAGAAATACAGCCTCAGGCAAAGCAGAGGAAGTCTTTTCATATCCCTGCACCGGCCTGGTTTGCGATCGGCTGTGCGGTGATGATTGCGGCTGCTCTGATCGGTTTCAGAATCAGGGATTCCGTGCTCGGCGAGCAGGTTGTCCTGCTTGATGCTTCAGTCCCCTCCTTTACCGGCTACTCGGGAGGCGGAACGCTGAACGGTGAATTCAGCCCGGAAAAGGCAGCTGTTGAAAAGCTGCAGGATATGGTCGAAGAGCGCAAAGCCAAAGGCAGAAGCACCGACAGTCTTGTCAGGCTGATCGATTCCATCTCCTGCGGATTCGACCGTGACTCAGGATATTCAAACAATGAAAATCTGATCTATGCATGTTCCTATGATGCCGATGCGGCAGAACAGGCAGGAATCAGACTGAGCAATGAAACAAAAGCCTATACGGTCAGCGGTCTTGCCGAATATCAGGTGCTTGATGTTTTCAGCGGCGTCAGTGCACAGTGGCAGTTCAATGATTCAGGACTCTATGTTGAGGTTTATGCACCGCAGGAATATCTGGACATGGGAATTGACTATGTCACGGATTATGATGAGCTGACCTACAATAACGAAACCGTCAGTATTCATTCCGAATTTGATCAGAATGTGCTGCGCTCATACGGATATGTGGTTGAAACAGATGATATGACGTACCCGCTCGGCCCCAGGCCTGAAGCAATCACCGATGCAAATACGCTGAAGGAAGAAGAAAAAGAAGCACTGAAGCAGCAGATGCAGGCAGTGCTTGAGAACGAGCTCACCGGCTGCAACTACCGGGCAGCGCTGCATGCCCTTACCGGTACCTACAGCATTGAAATCACCGGAATTGAGAGAGCTGATATACAGACGGATCCGGTTTCTTATTTCAATGAAGCGCCGCTGTTCAGGATCACCTATGTTCTGAGTACCAATTCCGAATCACTGATCAGCAGTTACGGCAGTTTCGATGCCCACTACACCGGCAGAATCTACCGTATGGCCGACGGTTCCATCCGCTTCCTGACAAATACCGTCCATGCCTGTGAATTCAGCGGCTGGTTCGGAATGTATTCACTGAAGGAAGACGGAGAATGAAACAATTGATTCTGAATCAATCAAAACCGTGTTATGATTGTTATACATGTAAGCGCTGTCATAAAAAGCGTTTAGCCAGTTGAATTCAGGAGGAAAAGAAACAATGGCTGATAAGAGAATCGTATTATTCTGTGCAGGAGGGATGTCCACATCATTGCTCGTCAACAAAATGAGAGACGCGGCAGCGGCAGCCGGCAAGAACTATAGCATCGATGCATACGGACTTTCCGCAGTTGACGAAAAAGGTCCGGATGCAGACTGCATCCTTCTCGGTCCGCAGGTACGCTATGCCCTCAAGCAGCTCCAGGCGAAGTTCCCGGGCAAGCCGATTGACGGAATCGATATGAGAATATACGGCATGATGGACGGCAAAGGCGCAGTCGAAATTGCCAGAAAGCTGCTCAACGACTGATTGAAATCATCAAAAAAAACGGCTCAGCCGTTTTTTATTTTCCTTCTCTGATCCACTCATAAGCCAAACGCGGATCATGATCGGTACGCACATAAATAATCCCGCAGTATTCAAAGCCGAGCTTTTTCAGACAGTTCTGCATGACATAATTGTCCTCATGCGTATCCATTCTGAGATGCCCGCTTTTTTCGCATGCCCATCTGATGCAGAAGGAACCTGCCCCTTTGTATTTTCCGCTTGAAGCAATTCTGTGCACAACCGCGTAGTCTTCGTCCCCGATCCACTTTCCGCCTTCAATGACTTCATAGGTCGGTTCAACGCTGCGGCCTTCATCATAGAAGAAGACAGCCGCAATGTCGCCGTTTTCAACAGCTACATAGCCTTTATGTTCTTCGATATCCTTTTCAATCAGTTCCTGAGGCGGCCAGCCATAGGCACTCCATTGTCTGGGGTTGTCATGTTCACGCATGAACTGACGGGCATGTTCATAGATTGCCATGATTTCTTCAAGATCTTCTTTTCTGCTCAGTCTGATTTCCATAGTCTGTCTCCCGTGAATATGTGTATTTTATCATCTCAATCAAAAACCGGTGATTATATGCATTTCACCGGTCAGTCTTTCAGATTTTTATTCTTTTCATGACAGATCTTCACAAACGGACATCTGAAACATTCAGGATTTCTGCTGTGACATAAGTATCTGCCGAAGAAGATCATCTGATGATGGCTTTTGATCCACCTTTCTTTCGGAATCTTGCGCTTCAGCTTGCGCTCGATGGTATCGACATCATCCTTTGAATAAGCAAGTCCCAGTCTTCTGGAAACACGCGATACATGTGTATCCACGGCAAGAGCCGGAATCCCGAAGCATTCGCTCTGAATCACATTTGCGCACTTTCTGCCAACCCCCGGCAGAGTTGTCAGCTCATCGATCGTTTCCGGAATCACACCGCCGAAATCATTCTTCACGCCGATCGCAAAGTTTTTAATGGATCTGGCTTTGTTTCTGTAAAGTCCGAGTGAAGAAATGATTGATTCAAGATCCTTAAGATCCGCATCAGCCAATGCATCGATATCAGGGTATTTTGCAAACAATGCAGGTGTGACACGATTCACGGACGCATCAGTTGTCTGTGCACTGAGTATGACTGCGACTGCCATCTCATAGGCATTCGCATGATTCAGCTCACACTTTGCATCGGGAAACATCCGGTCAATTTCATCCATGATTTCCATGGGCAGCATGCGTTCCATTATTGATTTTCCCTTTCGATCATTTCCACGGTTCTGCCTTCTGTCTTCCAGGTAGACAGAATCTTATCGATATAGGCAATCGATACACGGCGGTATGCCGATGCCTGACGCAGTGCATAGAGAATCATCTTCTTGTCTGTTGTCCGGTTCCAGTCAGAAATCTTTGCCATCTCCTGATTGGAAAGCGGTCTGCCGAATTCTGTTTCAAATGTATCAAACAATGAGGAGTCAAGAATTCTCTCCTTTTTTGCCGTATCCGTTTCATATAATCCATTGAGCAGAAACTTCACTTCACCCGCACTTGCCCTGATTTCAAGATATCGTTTAGCACAGAGCGTGGAGATTGTTTTATCCACTTCATCAACACTGAGACCCGTCTTTTTATGCAGTGATTCCAGCGACACCTCAATCCGGTGTTCATTCATAAAATCAATCAGCAGGACCAGGATTGTCTCATTGGCATCAAGGCCGAGAAATTCCAGATGATCAAGGATCCAGTCCCTTCTGTTTACAAAATTCTGCTCATACCATTGCATAGTGATCTCCCCGTGTGATTTGTATTATAAGATGTTTGAATTTATGACACAATTCAAAACATTCAATGGACCGTGTGTTTTTCAAAGTTTTCTTGAAAGTCACGTGATTCTGTTTTATTTTCTTGGGGTATGAGTTCATATCTGATTCTTCTTTCAAGCATTGTTATATGGGGTTCTTCGGTTGTCGCCACCAGAATTGCCGGCTTTACAACCGGTCCGATTCTGCTGGCTTTTCTGAGGATGCTGATAGCTTCAGGAGCACTAGGTGTCATGCATCTGTTTTCTCATGAAAAGTTGAATGTTGAAAAGAAGGATCTCTTTCTGATTTTCCTTTCGGCACTTCTTGGTGTCACAATTTATTATGTGATAGAAAACTATGGCGTCATGATGACTTCCGGTTCAACCGCTTCACTTATTTCCGGCTCCTATCCGGCGATCGCACTGCTGACCGGATTCCTGTTTTTCCATGAAAAGCTGACACTGCGCAAAGTGAGCGGAATCATTGTATCGATGGCAGGAATTGCCGTGCTGTCGTTTGAAAATGCATCCGGTGCATCCGCACCTCTCGGGATCATTCTGTTAATCATCGACGGCGTTTTCTGGGCTTTATACAACTATATCGTCCAGGCCGTTGATCCGAAGTATTCCGCTTTGACGATCACAAAGCTGCAGACCTGGATGGCCTGCATCATGATGATTCCGTTTCTGCTTCTGGAAAAGCAGATGAGCTTTGTGTTTACACCTGCCTCAGTCATCTGTGTGCTTTATCTTGGCCTTATGTGCTCTACCATTGCCTATGTTCTTTACAATGCGGGATTGCGCGGAGTCAGTGCATTTGCGGCGGCTGTCATGCTCAATCTGATGCCGCTTTCAGGAACGATTCTGAGTGCTTTGATCCTTCACGAACAGTTAAGCCTGCGCGCTCTGTTCGGCGGCGCACTGATCATCGGCGGGGTGCTGCTTTCCACCCTGAACAAGAGATGATTGGTTTTTCGGCAAGGCTTTGATAAAATGAATCCGTATGTTCAAGAAAGTTGTTTACAGTTTGCTGCTGTTAATCTGTGCCTACAGCACAGCCGTTGTCGCCTTCCGCGTCTTTGAACCGAAGACCGATACCAATGTCATCGATGAAGGTGCATATCTGGATTATGATTCCCTGCGTGAATACATTCTGTCCACCGGCGAATCAGTCACCCATTATCTCTTCTTCTATTCACGCAATGACAATGACTGTGTCTATGTCAAAAACACAGTTCTTGCCTCGGTGAGTGTCAACACACAGCTGCAGATTGACCGGATGATTGAAACAGTGGATATCACTTCCCTGGAAGCGAATATGCTGACAGAGAAGCTGAGTGCAGACTGGGGAATCCAGCGCTATCCTGCCTTTGCGGCAGTTACGGTGAAAGACGGGGAACCGGTCGTTCTCAATTCACTCGAATATGACGGTGAAATCCCGCTCTCAGCGCTCGATGTCGAAGCATGGCTGCGTGAAAACGGTCTGACTGCCAATTAAAAACGCCCGAAGGCGTTTTTTTTCAGATGGATGCGTTCTCCCAGAATTCAACGGCATGATCAATCCAGCCTTCAGCCACTGTTCCTGTTCCAAGACCGAAACCGTGCGAAAGGCCGTCAAAGACTTCGATTTCTGCTTTCGTTCCGTTTGCACGGATCCTTTCAATCCGCCTCTGCATTGTCCGCCAGGACGCAATTCCGTCACTGCTCCCGACCGCGCTGTAGGTGGGCGGCTCATTGCCGTTCACTTCCGAAAGACCGGTGTAATTGACAATCACTGCGGCAGGACGGGGATATGCTTTTTCCGAAAAGCTTTCCGTGCCATAGCTGCTCAGCCATGCGGCCATTCTGCCGCCGGCACTTCCTCCCCAGAGAGAATATCCTTCCGGATCCACCTGCAGCTCATCAGCATGTTCATAAATGAATGCAATTGCCCTGGCAAGATCCTCACAGGCGGTATCGGCTCCCGGACGGTAAATCAGCGCAAATGCGTTATATCCCTTTTCCGCAAGTGTCAGTGCATGCGGAAAGCTGTCATGCATGGCACCGACATAGGCAAATCCGCCGCCGGCATTGATGATCGCAGTCTTTGCGTTCGGCCTGCCTTTGAAGAAAAACAGACCGGTATCTCTTTTATCCGGATCAGCATTCTTCTCCAGATCCGAATAAATATCATAAAAGACTGTTTTTCCTGCATCAGCCCGCTTTTTCAGATCATTGCAGATGCGCACCGTCATATCGGGATCGATATTGCTGTACCAGGTCAGTCTGAGACTGCCCAGTGTGCTGCCGCTCATGTATCCGCTGTCCACCGGAAAAATCAGTCTGCCGTAATTTTTGAAGGACGGATCATTCTGCACTTCGCTGATCCGTGTTTCAGCTGTATAGGCAGGCTCATATGAAGCCGATGTTTCCGTATTTTCTTCATGATCATGAAAAAACAGAGGAAGCGCGTTGTACAGATATTCCTGTACTGCATCAAAATCATGATATCCGCCCTGTTTCTGATAGAAGACATAATGATCGGGCGTAAAGATGTCATTTCTTTTCAGCATTTCCTCCGCCATATCGATGGACTGGCTCTTCACGGAATCTTCCGTACCGACCGCATGATAGATGAAATATCCGCGCTCGTCCAGATCATTGTCTTTCACCACCTGTTCAATGAAATCCACATTTTTTTCAATCTGGAAATCTCCATAGCCGCCGTAATACCAGGATGAACCGCTCATCGGCAGGAAATAACGGATATAGTCCGTATCATGACAGAACTGCAGCCATGTTGTGACGGAGCCCAATGAGAAACCGCCGAATGCACGGTGATCCCGTGATGCTTTCAGGTCTTCGTTTGAGGAAGATTGTGCAAAGGTATGAAATCTGCTTTCCACGGAAGGCATCAGGTTTTCTTCAAAATCACGGTGGAATTCACGGAATTCGGCAACTGAGCTGCTGAAACCGGTATCGCTGTTTTCGTTATAAAAAGCAGCAGAAACAATGATCAGCGGCGGAATATCGCCGTTTTCAATCAGATGATCGAAAACATTTTTCGTGGATGTGTAATCGAAGTATTCACCGGCGTGTCCGCCCCAGCCATGCATCAGATAAAGAATGTTATATCTTGTTTTCTCATCATTTTCATCATAGCCGTACGGCAAATAGATATAGGCTGTTTTGGTAACAGGACTTCCGTCCCGGACATAATCTTTTGATGCATAATCCAGCCGGGTGACAGTACCGGGCTGTGCGGATGCATAACGGTAAGCAGCAGGAACCTGTGAAGTAAATCCTGTCTGTTCGATTTCATATTTTGTTTCCTGATTCATAGTATCCTCCATAGCTTCTTCAGCCTGTTCATTTCCTTCATTGTTTTCAGTACATGCTGTGAGTACTGCCGCAGAAAGAAACAGGGAAATCAGTTTTCTCAGTTTTTTCAAAATGCGTCTCCTTTCCATCTCACTCAGGCAATATGAAAGGAACCGGACCAGTCCGTCTCTTTCAGACTGTTCCGGTCCGATCATTCTGTTTTCTGATGAATCAGATGATGATCCGTGAATGTGTCTGCCAAGGCACACGCGGACAAAGTCCGGTTCAAAATGCCTGGCTCCCGAACCGCTGTATCCTGTATCCAGGGAAGCGGTCTGCTTCATTTCTTCTTCATTCAGTTCAAAATCCCATATATCAAAGTTTTCAAGGATCCGTTCTTCATGAGTGGATTCATGAATAATGACAAACCCCTCTCTGCACATTCCGCCTCAGGATGACCTGAGTGACAGTTTTGTCATATGCAGGTGTGATTTCCTTCAGCATCTCATTTTCAAACGGATTGTATTTTCCTATGCCAAGCGGTGCCCGTGCTTCAGGGATGACATTGCAGTATTCCGTGTTTTCTCCTATCGGATCATGTTGGTGAAAGCTTCCTTTTTCGTATCAGGAAGTCCTCCTTTCTCTTTCTGCTGTTGAATTGCCCTGATCATGAAAGCCATGTTGAGGGCAAGATTGCGGATTGTCTGCATCCCTTCTTCATCTTTGTAAACATCTTCTGCTGTATAGCCATGCACATCATTCCAGTAAGAGGAGGAGACAACAGGCATTTCCCGCATGGTGAAGAACTGATTCATCGCTTCAAAGGAAGCAGAACTTCCGCCTCTGCGGTTTGAAATCACAGAGGCTGCCGGCATCATTTTCAGATTGCCGGGATAGCTGTAAAACAGGCGCTGCAGAAAAGAAAGCACGGTACCGTTGGGATTTCCGAAATAAACGGGAGTTCCGACAATGAGCCCGTCAGCTTCCTGCAGTTTCGCATATGTTTCATTGACCTCATCATTGAAAATGCACCTGCCTGTTTTCCGGCAGGAAAGACATGCAATACATCCGCGGATGCCTTTGCTGCCGATATGAACTGTTTCCGATTCAATTCCGTTTCCCGCAAAAACCTCACCTGCAATTTTCAGTGCTGTGCCGATGCACGCATCCGCTTTGGGCGAGCCGTTAATCATCAGAACCTTCATGTTCATTCCTCGAAATTGCATTTGGTGACAGCCATCAGGTGCAGGGATTCTTCTGTCACTTTATAGAAAGGTTCATGCCTGTTCAGTGTTTCAATCAGTTTCATTTCTTCTTCCGTCAAAGCAAAATCGAAGACCTTCGCATTATCTGCAATATGTGCATGGGACTTTGAACCCGGCACCAGACCGAAGCCCATCTGCAGATGCCAGCGGATCACAATCTGGACCGTGCTTTTTCCGTATTTTTCAGCCATCTGAACCAGAACAGGTTCACTGAGCATTTCCGGACTGCCGTGGCCTAGCGGGAACCAGGACTGCAGACGGATTTCATTTGCATCGCAATACGGTTTTCTTGTCTCAGCCGGGAAATACGGATGGCATTCCACCTGCATGATCATCGGCCGGATTTCACTGTGATCAATCACTTCCTGAATCTGATCTGTCTGGAAATTGGAAAGACCGATTGCCCGGATCTTACCCTGTTTATATGCCTTTTCGAGCATGCTCCAGGCATAGAGATAATTGTTCACGGGATGATGCAGCAGCATGACATCAATATAATCAATGCCGAGTCT
>JAUNEN010000006.1:1430-35124 GCA_030525525.1 Erysipelotrichaceae bacterium | reverse complement strand
CCGAGCTGAGGGATTTCCAGACCATTATTCAGTCTCATTCTGTTGTCTTTCATTTATCCCCCATTGTCTGCTTCCTTGCCTCTTTGACAGAAGTGATCATTCCCATATATTCCATTCCATAGAGACCGGCAAAACGTTTCATCGTATACTCACCTGCTTCCATCATCCACGGTTCCGGGGAAGCACCTTGGTAAATAAACCACAGCTGTCTTCCTTTCAGTTCACCCGGTTTTACCGGTCCGTAGAAACGGTCCAGAAGATTACGTACAGATCCGCAGATGTTATGCCAGTAGACCGGCGAGCCGATGATCAGCACATCCGCTTTTTTCATTTCATCAAGCACTTCCTCAAACTGATCACCGGGAAGTGTCTGGCCGTATGCATTGATGCGGTAATCTGTCAGGCTGAGAGTTTCTGCTTCTGCTCCGTTTAACAGTGCTTCAGCGATCGCAGCGGTATTGCCCTGTCTTTCCGGGCTCCCATTGATAAACAGTATTTTTTTCATATCTTACTTTCTTTCTTTTTATATCTGTGTTTTCAAAAAACCAGCGGACTGCTGGTTTTTTATGAAGAATCAGTGTACAAGTGCGGTGAATGTGAACTGGATCAGCTTCCAGTCTTCATTCCGGTTCTGGTAAACCTCTGTCACCATGAAGTGATGGGTTGTCGGTTTTCCATCCAGCATCAGACCGTAGTCCACGTCGGTCAGTACAATCGCCGTATCGCCGAAGGCATGTAATTCACGGTTATGGACGGTGATGTCTGTCGGCTGGAAGATGCCGTCTGTGTAGTATTTCACTTCCTTATCGAGATTGGCATTGGTGCCGATATGTACGAAATTGCAGTTGGGATCGGCGATGGCATACATGGTCTCGCCATCACGGTTTTTCATCGCATTCCAGAACGCATCGGATAATGCAAACAGTTTTTCCTGCATAGCTTTCTCCTCAGTCATGAATGTTTCTTCTGTTCAGGAACTGAACAAGTTTCGGATCAAAGTGATTGATGATCTCGGAATGATCAAGTGATTTCGACGTAATCTGTTCCATCTCCTCATCCGTCAGTGTGAAGTCAAAGAGATCCTTGTTCTGTGCCATTCTTTCCGGCTTTGTGCTCTTGGGCAGAATGACAACACCTCTCTGCACATTCCATCTGAGTACAACCTGAGCCGCGCTCTTGCCGTACTTCGCACCGATTGCCGTCAGCTCAGGATCCGTGAAGATACCATGCTTGCCTTCTGCCAGCGGTGCCCATGCCTCCGGCTGGATGCCGAGTTCCTTCATGTTTTCAAGAGCGGCAGTCTGGGCAAAGAACGGATGCAGTTCAACCTGATTGACAGCCGGCTTGATTTCAACATTTTCAACGAGGTTCATCAGAACGTTCGGGAAGAAGTTGGAAACACCGATTGCCTTCAGTTTGCCTTCTTTATACGCGTCTTCCATCGCCCTGTAGGCTGAGAAATAATCACCCATTGCCTGATGGAGCAGATAGAGATCGAGATATTCAAGACCGAGCTTTTCCAGGGATGTGTCAATGGCTTTCCTGGCCATATCATAGTTCTTCATGTCCTGGACCCACATCTTGGATGTGATGAACAGTTCTTCTCTTGTAACAAGTCCTGTATCAATGGCTTCTTTGATCGCTGCACCGACCGCTTCTTCATTCATATAGGAAGCAGCTGTATCGAAGGAACGGTAACCTGCCTTAATGGCATCCAGTACTACTCTTTTGCATTCATCGGCATCGGGAATCTGGAATACACCGAAACCGACCTGTGGCATTTTCGCGCCTGTATTCAATGTGACATATTCCATATTTTTTTCTCCTTAAGCGCCCATTGCGCCGTCTACTGCATATACGGAACCGCTGACATAGCTGGAATCATCGCTTGCCAGGAAGAGAGCAATAGCTCCGACTTCTTCCGGTTTGCCGAATCGTTTGAACGGAACACCGGATGTAATTGCTTTTTCATGTTCCGCATTCTGTTCAGCTGTCAGACCCGGAACATTCCAGATATCCGTACGGATCGCGCCTGGTGCGATAGCGTTGACTCTGACACCGTCACCGGCAAGTTCGATTGCCCAGACTCTTGTGAAGTTTTCAACCGCTGCCTTGGCTCCCTGATACATGGAGAGGTTGGCCGCTCTGTGTGTGACACCGACAGAAGAGAGGTTGATGATATTGCCCTTTGCGGCAAGGATATACGGCAGGGTCTGGATTGTCATATCAACAAGCGCTCTGACATCAAGATCAAACGCCTTGTCATAATCAGAGATTGTCATAGCCTTGAGCGGCTGCACCGGACACCAGCCGGCATTGTTGACGAGGATATTCAGTTTTCCGCCAAAGTTCTCTTTGACATAGTCTGCGACTTTCGCTACATCTTCACTCTTTGTGATGTCGGCTGCGGCATAGCAGAAGTTTTCATTCTTTTCACAGGCTTCCTTCAGGACGCTTTCACGTCTGCCCACAAGAAGAACCTTTGCGCCTTCTTTTGCGAAGGCTTCCGCGATGGCCAGACCGATTCCTGAACCGCCGCCGGTGACGAGTGCTGTTCTGTTATCTAATTTTCCCATTGTTTTTTTCCTTATTCCTGGGCATTGAAGTCCATATCCATCTTTGCGTATTTCTGGGCATCTTCGATTGTCGCGTTGTAGTAGCGCACGTTCTTGTTGACTTTGGCAATCTCTGCCATCTCCTCATCTGTAAGTGAGAAGTCGAAGATATTGAAGTTGTCTCTGATATGAGCGGGATTCTTTGAACCCGGGAAGATCACATTGCCGGACTGTACGTGCCATCTCAGAATGATCTGGGCATTGGACTTGCCGTATTTTTCAGCCAGCTTTGTGAAGACCGGTTCATTGATCAGATTCTTATCGCCGTGTCCTAACGGATACCATGCCATCAGACCCATGCCTGTTTCCGCAAGAACTTTCTTCAGTTCTGTCTGCGGATAGTACGGATGTGCTTCAACCTGAACCATCTGCGGTTTGATTTCAGCTGTTTCAATGATTTCCTTCAGCCAGTCGATCGGGAAGTTGGAAAGACCGAGTGCTTTGACCTTGCCTTCCTTATAGGCTTTTTCCATCATTTTGTATCCTGTTCTCCAGTCACCTGCCGGCTGATGGAGGAACAGCAGATCGACATAATCTGTGCCGAGTCTTGCCAGAGTGTCATCAATCGCATTTTCATCTGTGTATACAGTCGGCCAGAGTTTTGTCACAAGGAAGATGTCTTCTCTTGCCACACCGCTCTTTGCGATGGCGCGTCCGACTGCTTTTTCATTCATGTAGCCGTTGGCTGTATCGATGAGGCGGATGCCGTCAGCCAGAGCGCTGAGGACGGAGAGTTCTGTTTCTTCCGGATTGAGGAGGAAGACGCCGATTCCTGCCATCGGCATTTTGTTTCCGTTGTTAAGTGTGAGGTATTCCATATCTCTGTATCTCCTTCTGTTTACACTTACAGGATAATGATTTTTCAACCCCTTGTACAATGCCGGTTGGTTAACTGTGCTATAATTAAAACGCATAGTGAAGAGGTGTTGAAATGATTGAAACCTATCTGCTGGAAGCGCTGTGTGCTTTCCATGACTGCGGTACACTTTCCGCAGCAGCTGAATACCTTCATATCTCTCAGCCTGCTTTGAGCCGCTCCATGCAGAAGCTGGAAGATCTGCTTGGCGTCAGTCTGTTTGACAGAACAAAAAACAGAATTACACTCAATGAAACCGGAAAGATGGCTTCTGCCATGGCTGCCAGAATCCTCGAATCCCAGGAGGATATGATCACAGCAGTCCGGAATTATGATTCTTCCCTTCATACCGTATCAGCCGGCTACTGCACACCCGGTCCGATGATGGAGATTCCGCTGCATCTGACGCAGATCTATCCGAAGATGAAAGTTTCTTCGGAAATGGAAAACGATGCAGATCTGCTGAAAGGACTCAGAACCGGAAAATACGGTTTTGTAATCTTATCCCATGCATACGAGGATGATGACGTGGTCTGTATCCCATGCGGAACGGAAACGCTGTACTTCTCTCTGATACCTGCTCATCCGGCTGTCCTGTTCAAAGACCAGGGTCTTACCTTCAGCCAGATGAACGGTGAAACATTTGTCATGGCTGGCGATATCGGTGTATGGCGTGATCTGACAATGAAAATGATGCCGGATTCACAGTTCGTGCTTCAGGACTCACTGGAAGCACTCAGCGCTGTCATCAATGCCTCGACCCTTCCGGCATTCGCGTCAGATCTGACGATCCGTCTGTTCAGATCAAGAGAAAACAGCAGCCGGATCTTTATCAGAATCCTCGATTCTGAAGCAACCCTCCATTACCATTGCATCATTCTGAAAAAGAACTGTGAAAGATATGCAAAGTGGATCAGCTTTCTTAAAGAAAGATACGAAAAATAAAGAGATACCGGTCCTCTGACCGGCATCTCTGATTAAAGCTGATTGAGAAGAGAATCGATTTTTTCAATTTCTTCCGCTGTGAGATTCACGTCCGCAGCGGAAGCATTTTCTTTCAGGCGGCCGGATTTCCTTGTGCCGGGAATCGGAACAATATAAGGCTTCCGGTCAATCATCCATGCCAGCGAAACAGCCGCGTCACTGACACCCCTGTCCTGTGCCAGCGAGTGGATCAGTTTCAGCAGTTCACTGTATGCATCGAATCCTTCTTCCGTATACTGCTTCATATGGCTTCTGAAATCGAGAGGATCTGTGAAATGATCGTTTTTTGTATAGGCACCTGAAAGGAATCCGTTTGCCAGCGGGCTGAATGCAACCAGACCGATATTCAGTTCTTCCAGTACCGGAAACATGGATTCATATTCCCTTGTGATCATGGAGTAGCGGTTCTGGATCGCTGTTACCGGGCAGACTGCATCGGCACGTCTGAGATATTCCTCATTGGTTTCGGAAATGCCCCAATGGGTGATCTTTCCTTCACTGATCAGTTCCTTCATTGTTTCCGCAACTTCTTCCGGGGAAACATTTTCATCAATTCTGTGCTGATAATACAGATCGATATGATCTGTTCTCAATTTTGTAAGGGAACCTTCCACAGAACGGCGGATTGATGCCGGTGAACTGTCACGGACCATCTTTCCGTTTACATCCCAGAAGACACCGCATTTGGTAGCGATCACGACACGGTCGCGGATGTCTTTGAGTGCTTTGCCGACCAGTTCCTCATTAAAGGCTGTGCTGCCGTCCGGATTTGTACCGGTATAGCATTCGGCCGTATCAAACATCGTGTATCCAAGATCAAATGCTTCATGAATGCGTTCAATCATTTCCTTCTCATCCGAAGGAGCTCCATAGGCATGGGTCATCCCCATACAGCCAAGAGATACAGCTGACACTTTCAGATCTTTTCCGAGTATTCTGTATTTCATCTTCCTGCCTCCACTCTTTCCAAAGCTTCCATCAGAAGATCATGGTCTTCTCTGTGCCGTAAGCCGCTGACGATAAATGCTCCATGGTTTTCACCGTTCACAAGATAAGGAACAGCGCCGCCGAACGGTGCCAGAGTTTCATCCTGTGCAGGTTCCGGATATTCCTGCGCATGCCAGTAAAGTTCAATGGACGGTTTTCCGGTTGTCTTTACCGTTTTTTCCTTGCGGTCCAGGAATTCAATGCCGGCAGCTGTGCCGTCAATGAACTGACAGATGATCACATCATCATATGTCACACGGACCTTCACCGGTCTGCCGTATTTTTCCTTAGCGATTGTCCGGACAGCCTGCAGAAATTCATATGAAGTTTCCCAGCTGAATTCACGGAATTCATTGACCGGTTTCTTCAATCCTTCCGTCTGTACTGTTTTCCATGCCCAGTTCTGGATCTTTTTCACGGAATCATTCACTTCATGGCCAAGGACTTCCATGCCTTCCAGGATCACAGCACCGGGACATTCTTTTTCCAGATCATCGAGCGCATTGGCGAATCCGCTTCCGCCGCTTGTGACAAGCGGTGCGATCACTTTGCCGTTCCAGTCATACTGATCCAGGAATGTGAATACCGGCATCGGCATGGTTGCCCACCAGTTGGGAAAGCATAGGAAAATCACATCATAGCCGTCAATGCTTTCAGGATATGCCTTGATTGCCGGTCTTTCATTGCGGTCGAATTCTTCCTTTGCCTCATAGATCATTTTCATATGATCCGGATTGTAAACCCGCACCGGTTTGATTTCAAACAGATCGCCGCCGGTAACCTGCTGAATCAATTCCGCTGCACAGTTGGTATAACCCTTTTTGAGATTTACGATCTTCATTCCCGGGGCGATATTTTCGCCTTTCATGGAAAAAAATATTGTCAGTACCTTCATATGCATATCCTTTCTTTATTTTTCAACTGTTACATTAAGAGGTTCTTCTGCCTTTTTCAGCAATTCCGAAAATTCCGAATCTGAAACTTTGCCAAGATATGTAATGGTATACGGTGAAATATCCGATACCCGGTAATTGAGACATAAGACATTCCAGCCTTCGTAGTAATAAATTTCATTGGGTTTTGTATGCGAAAGCTTCCTGCCGTCATTCCGGGGATTTGCGGGAAGCTTTCCGGTAAATTCCACATCGCTGTTTCTGCTCATCCTGAATTCCACCGGCAACATCGCCTCAATATCCCGAAGTGTGCCGCTTTCCTCACATTCGATTGCAAATGTCTTTCCGTTCAATGTCACTTTCATATTCTGTATGTGAAGCCTTTGACAGCGTCATCTTCCATTCCCCTTCCTTTTTCACAAATTCACAATCCAGCCGCAGTCTTCAGGCATGGTTTGATCCTCCTCAGACAACAGCTTCCACTTTTGTATCACCGCCCATGAACGCATAATTCCCATCGATTCTGACATCTTCATGTTCATGCATGCACCGGCAGTAATTGAGTGTCCCGTCCATTACTGCATCAAAATATTCCTGACGGTTCATCTTTATTCCGTTCATATGAATCAGCACGCAGGATTCATCGGGATGCTTCTTCAGATACGGAATGTTCCTGCGGATTTGTCCGTCATACATTGCTTCATAGCAGCGGACGATTTCTTCTCTGTCACTCATAACATTCCTGCCTCAGGTTTTATGGTAATCAGAAGAGAAAGACGAAACAATTCTTCCTTCTGAACCGGTACATTAGCGAAACTTATGAAAAGGAACGGATGTTCACCGTTCCTGAAACCTATAATATCATCGTGCTCCCTGCACTTTATGAGGCAGATACAGCTCTTCCAGATAAGCGATGTCCTCATCTGTGAGCTTCAGCTGATATGCTGTTGCGGCATCTGCAAAATGTTCTTTTTTGGTTGCGCCGACAATCGGTGCGCTGACTCCTTTTGCATAAAGCCAGGCAAGTGAAATCACACTCATCGAAACCTGATATTTTTCACTGAGCTCCTTCACCCGTTCAACAATCAGAATATCCTGATCCTTCGTCGGATTGTATTTGGCAGCCGACATCCGGTCACTCCGGCTTCTTCTTGAATCGGTAAGCCATGAGGAATGGGACAGATGCCCTCCCGCCAGAGGACTGTAAGGAATCAATGAAACGCCATACTGCTTCGCAACCGGGATCAGTTCCCTTTCATCTTCTCTGTAAAGAAGATTGTAGTGATTCTGAAGACTCACAAATTTTGTGAAGCCGTTGGCCTCCGCTGCCAGCTGCATGTTATGGAACTGATATCCGTACATTGCCGAAGCGCCAAGCGCTCTGACCTTGCCTGCTTTGACAAGCTCATCAAGTGTTTCCATGGTCTCTTCAATAGGCGTGTCATAATCAAAGCGGTGAACCTGATAGAGATCAAGATAATCCGTCCGGAGTCTTTCAAGACTGCCTTCGATTTCTCTTAAAATTGCTTTGCGGCTGAGCTTGCCTTCATTGAAATAGACCTTTGACGCAAGAACGATTTTATCTCTCGGAATCCCGAGTTCCCTGATTGCCCTTCCGATGAATTCTTCACTTGTGCCCCCGGAGTATTGGTTGGCTGTATCGATAAAATTGACACCTGTATCATATGCAAATGAAATCATTTCTTTTGTCTCTTCATACGGCAGCGTCCATAAATGAAATTCTTCGGATGGCTTTCCGAATGACATGCCGCCGACTGCAATTCTTGAAACAGAGAGATCTGAATTTCCGAGTTTTACATATTCCATGCTTTTTCCTCTTTCTTTACCGATTGAACATATTGCTTTCCGATTGCTTCGATGCACTTTTCGACAACCGGCTCAATCATCTTCATTGCGCTTTCTTCATCCTTTGCTTTCGCTGTGACACGGATCAGATTTCCGTCATCTTTGATATAGGTCGCAACGGTCGGATTCACATGATCGAGCAGTGAACCAAGACGCGCCGCAACCGGTGCTTCGCCGACTGCTTCCACCGAAGCATGCTCAAAATCAAGAAGCTTGATATCAACCGAGAGTAAAACCTGATCGGAAAGCTTTCTGAGATAAGGAATGACATATTCCTCAAACATCGGCTTCATTTCCTTCGGCACACCCGGCAGCAGGATACACCTTCTGCCCTGATCCTCCATGATCGATCCGGGTGAAAGGCCGTTATGGTTATGCATGATGATGGATTCAGACGGTACGACTGCACACTTCAGAAGGCTTTGCCGCAGTGTTTCATCCGTGATTTCATTCAGTCTTTTTCCCATCATTTTTACGCTTACCTCATCAACCACCGGTTTTTTATTGAAGTAAGCAATGATCATTTCTCTTGTAATGTCATCCTTTGTCGGTCCAAGTCCCCCGGTCAGGATGCAGAGATCTGCCCTGCTGTAGGCAATATCAAGCACCGATCTGATTCTTTGTGGATTGTCGCCGACTGTAGTCTGAAAATGCACCTCAATGCCAAGATCGGCCAGCTGCTTTGAAATATACTGAGCATTGGTATTGACGATATTTCCAAGAAGCAGTTCGGTGCCGACGCTGATAATTTCCGCAATCATGATTCCTCCGATTCAAAAAACAGCACTGATTAAAGTGCTGCTGCATCCGAAGTGTAGCGCTTCTGAGGCTGATCGCCCCACAGCGACTCCAGACGGTAAGTTTTTCTGGTTTCATCAGTAAAGATATGGACGATGACATCATGCAGGTCGACAAGCACCCAGGTGCTGTCTTTTTCACCTTCACGCACACGCACATCATAGCCGGCTTTGGCAGCTGCCTGTTCGGTAAACTCTGCCAGAGACTGGGCATGGCGGACATTTCTTGCAGTTACAACCACAAAATAATCACAGAATGCGCTGGCGCCGCTCATATCAATCGTGACGATATCTTCGCCGAGTTTTTCATCAAGTGTCTTTAATACAATATCAAGAAGTTCAGACATGAATTCCCTCCGTTTTCAGTATATATGCTTTTGATTCTTCGCGGATCATTTCTGCAGCTTTTTTCAGATTTTCAGCTGCTGCTTTCTTCTGTCTGCTCACATCATAGCCGCGTCCCGGTTCAATTTTATCGGCAATATACAGCAAAGCCGCATAATCCGTTTTTCCGTCGCCGATCGTATGATGTTCCAGAGCATATGCAATCTCCTGATCATTCAGGCACATATTCTGCTTTGCATAGATCACTGCGGTATAACTGTGCCAGACTTTCGGGGAAACTTCAAGCCATTCAGGCTTGTAAATGCGGATGATCTTTTCATTTTTCTCATCGCTGAATGCTTTGGTGATATCATGCAGCATTCCCATGACATATGCTTTCTTTTCATCAAGATGATGAATCCGGGCAAGCCAGACAGCAGTAGCGGCAACGCCTTTTGTATGTGCATAGCGGTGGGCATTGCACATATGCTTTGCTGTCTCATCAAGATAATATCCTTCATTCAGAAGATCGCTCCGGATTGAACAAGCAGCTTTGCAATAAAGGCCTTCACGGATTTCTTTTTCATCAGACGGTTCAATCTCATAAGCGCCTTCTGCATGATCAATGACATGAATATGCTGATACGCTCTGACCGCTTTTTTCAAAAGCTCCGTCCGTGTCTTACGGTCGAGAATCCCTTCTTCTTTGACAGCCAGATAAATCTCACGGATATGATGATCTTTCCTGTACTGTCTGATCGTCTTTAATTCTGCTTCCGATACCGGATCAAAGGGAGCAGTCAGGATATTGTTCATGGCAGAATGATCTTAGGCTCTTTGGAGCGCCTGTAAAGAACGATCTGACGGCCGATGACCTGAATGCATTCGCTCTTTGTCATCATTGCCAGATCAAAAGCGGTTTCCTTGAGATCGCCGTCATTGTTTTTGAGAACACTGATCTTGACAAGCTCATGCTTTTTCAGATAGTCGGATACCGTTTTGATCAGGTTGTCGCTGATTCCGTCATGTCCGATCTGAAAGACAGGTTTTTCAGTCTGGGCAAGACTTCTGAGATATACTTTCTGTTTTGTAGTTAACATTACAGCATCGCCTTTCTGTATGTGACATTGACGCCTTTGGGCACATGGACAGTGATCACGGAAACATTTCCCGAGATGCACGCCCAGCCAAGGCCGTCAATCACGATATCAATTTTATCCAAATCCTTGCGTTTTCTTGAAACTGCAAATTCTTTTTTCACCGGTACGGGCTTCAGCATTCTTCCGTAATGCTTCTGCCAGAGTTCATCGGTTTTTTCGGTTTTCGAGCGGTGAACCTCGAGTGCATCGGAAAGATAGAAGACGCAGCTTGCCTTTTCACAATCCGAAAGATCAATCCTTGCCAGCCCGCCCAGAGAGAACGATTGATTTCCCTTGAGCTGATAGACTGCCGGCTTGATGCGCCTGGCAGGAACAAATGATGACAGATCTTTTTCATCCGCCGCCATTAACATCGACTTTTCGACTTCAATACCGGGTGTATCGATGTAAATCTGGCCGTCGATATTGATTTCATTGAAATCCAGCGTTGTGCCCGGATATCTTGAAACCGTCAGCTGCTCGTTTCTGCCAAGGCAGTTGAGCAGTGTGCTCTTGCCGGAGTTTGCCTTGCCGATCACGGCACAGGGAAGTCCTTCGGAAGTTTCTTTCACAACTCTGCGGATTTCTTCGATCGCTTCCTGATCCTTGCGGCTGGTGAGTATCAATGTGTCGATATGGATGCCGAGATCCTTTAATCTTGAAAAGACGAATCTTGCGGCCTTGTCATCGGAAAGAGTTTCCGGCAAAAGGTCGCGTTTGGTCGCAGCCATGATGATCTTTTTGTCCGCAAGTCTTTTGTTCAGACCGTCAATCATCCCTGCTTCAAAATCAAACAGATCAACAACCCAGAGCACCGTGCATTTCATCTGTTCGACTTTCCGGATGACTTCATAGGGATCGATTCCTGTTTTCATGGAAATCATCAGATCGCCATAGTGGCTTAAGCGGAAACATCTCTGACAGTATTCACTGCCTTCCTTCGGGCTGTATCCGCTCTTTGTTTTATCTGCATACTGCAGCTCTGCCCCGCAGCCTTTGCATCTCATCAGGAATCCTCCTCATCGAAAAGACTCAGCTTTTCAATATCATCATGAATTCTGTTTTCGGCATCAGCCGGAATGTCGATAATACGGCATTCCTCAATTCCTTTTCTGAGCGACCATCCGTTCTTTAAGACAAGCGGCGCAGAGTAGCCTGCATCGCGCGGCTTGAGCGGAATATCCGCACTGCGGATTGTCTGGATTTCGCCATCGAAGAATGTGAACTCCTGACCGCTGTAAGCAGGTTCTGCAAGCACGGTCTTTGTCGGATTGGTCTTGAGTTTGCGGCAGATGAGATTGCCCTTGGCCGGACGCGCCCCTTCCGGAATTTCGGAAAGTCTGACCCGCTTCATGGCACCCTGATCCGTCACAAACAGAATGCTTGATGCGTCAGTGCTGATCACACATCCATAGCCTGTTGAATCCCCTTTGCCAAGTGTCATCGCCTTGACGCCTTTTGACTTGACGCCGGTGGAAGGCACTTCATCGATGGAATATCTGTAGGCAAATCCTTCTTTGGAAACCATCAGAACCTGCTGGCCGTCATAGGCGAGTGCCGCATTGATCAAAGACGTGCCTCTTGGCAGATTCATGGCTGTCATCACCTTTGAATTGCGCTCAACCTGCCAGCCGGATACCGGTGTCTTTTTGACCTGACCGCCATCTGAGAATGTGACAATCCACGCCCATGTATTGAAATCCTTGACGATGATTGCATTTACGATCTTGTCATCGCCGTCAATGCGGATGTTCTTGTTGAGATGGGTGCCGATATCCTTCCATTTGCCTTCCTCAATCTGCCAGACAGGAAGAGATGCATAATTTCCCTTGCTCGTAAACAGCAATAATGTATCAACTGTATCGCATTCGATCACACCGATGAGTGTATCCCCTGCCTTGAGGCCGGTTTCACTGCCGTTGGACGCATTGTAGGAGCGTAATGAAACACGCTTGACATAGCCGTCTTTTGAAACAGTCGCAACAACCCGTTCGTTGGTAACCATGCGTGCTCTGTCGATCACGATGTTTTCCACTTCAGACTGAATCAGGGTTCTTCTTGGCGTTGCATATTCTTTCTTGACTGCCCTTAACTCTTTGATGATCACGGAATGCAGAACATTCTGATTTTCAATGATTGCCTTTGTCTCTTCGATTTTGTTGACAAGCTCGGCAAACTCATTGCGCAGAATGGTGATGTCCGTATTGGACAGTCTGTAAAGACGCAGGGACACGATTGCTTCGGCCTGCGGTTCATCAAAGCCGAATTCCTTCATCAGGTTTTTCTTCGCATCCGCCTTATCCTTTGAAGCGCGGATAATCCTGATCACTTCATCAAGGATGGAGACTGCTTTCATCAGACCTTCGATGATATGGATTCTCTTCTCCATGCGGTCAAGCTCATATCTTGAGCGTCTCAGTACCACTTCCTTGCGGAAATCAATGAATGCATCCAGCAAACCGATCAAACCGACCTGTACGGGACGCTTATCGATGATTGCAACGTTGTTGTATGAATAATAGACCTGAAGGTCTGTATTCTTATAGAAATAATTCAGAATCAGATTCGCATCCGCTTCCTTTTTGACATCAACCACAATGCGCATGCCGTTGCGGTCGGATTCATCACGGACATCCAGAATGCCGTCGATATCACGTGATGCACGGATTTCATCCATCTTTCTGACCAGCTGTCCTTTGACAACTTCATACGGAATTTCCGTGATGATGATCTGCTTCATTGTTTTGGCATCGACAATTTCGCATTTTGAACGGATGACGATTCTTCCTTTTCCGGTTTCAAATGCTTCACGGATGCCTGCTTCTCCCTGCACAATGCCGCCGGTCGGGAAATCGGGACCGGGCATGATATCCATGAGATCTGTGAGTGTGCATTCGGGATTCTGAATGCGGTAGATTGCCGCATCGACTGCTTCGTTCATGTTGTGGGGAGGCATGTTGGTCGCATAGCCTGCCGCAATACCGGTTGCCCCATTGACCAGCATAACCGGGAAAGGAACCGGCAGAACTGTCGGTTCGGTTTCGGTATCGTCAAAGTTCGGTGCCATCTCAACCGTATTCTTGTCAAGATCGTCCTCCATGACCTGGGTCACTTTGGCAAGTCTGACTTCGGTATAACGCATCGCAGCTGCCGGGTCGTCATCGATGGAACCGTTGTTTCCGTGCATGTCAATCAGAGGGAGTCTGACTTTCCAGTCCTGACTCATTCTGACCATTGCATCATAGACGCTGGAGTCGCCATGGGGATGATAGTTACCGATGACAAGGCCGACTGTCTTGGCGCTTTTGCGGTAAGGATGATCCCACGTATTGCCGTCATGATACATCGCATAGAGGATTCTTCTCTGAACCGGCTTCAGGCCGTCTCTGGCATCGGGAAGCGCACGTTCCTGGATGATTGCCTTGGCATATCTGCCAAAACCCGCCCCCATGATATCTTCCAGAAGCTCATCTCTGTATTTAGTTTTATCTTCGATCGTCTTTTTCTTAGCCATTACTGATTCACCATGAAGTCATCCTCAAGTGTGAAGGAGACATTGTTTTCAATCCACTCTCTTCTGCGCTCTGCCTTTTCGCCCATCAATACGGAAACCCTGCGCTCCGCCTTGACGCCGTCTTCAATGCCGACTCTGATCAGTGTGCGGCTGGCGGGATCCATGGTTGTTTCCCATAACTGCGTCGCATTCATTTCACCCAGACCCTTGTAGCGCTGAATTTCGACTTTGCCGAGCTTCTTTCTTAATGCATCGAGCTCTTCATCCGTATAGCAGTATTCCATCGTCTTTCCTTTGGAAACACGGTACAGAGGCGGCAAAGCGATATAGACCATGCCGTGTTCAATGAGCGGTCTCATATAGCGGTAGAAGAATGTGAGCAGAAGAATCTGGATGTGGCTGCCGTCATCGTCGGCATCGGTCATGATGATGACTTTGCCGTAGTTTGATTCTTCATAATCAAAGTCGGGTCCGACCCCGGCGCCCAGTGTATAGATCAGTGTATTGAGCTCTTCGTTTTTCTCAATATCACTGAGTGAGCATTTTTCTGTATTCAGAACCTTTCCGCGCAAAGGCAGAATTGCCTGGTAATGGGAATCTCTTCCCTGCTTTGCGCTGCCGCCGGCGGAATCACCCTCGACTAAGAACAGTTCTTTGATGCGGCTGTCTTTTGTCTGGGCAGGTGCCAGCTTGCCGGAAAGCACCTTCTCGCCTTTGCCGACCCGTTTGCCCTTGCGTGCTTCTTCGCGTGCCTTGCGGGCTGCTTCACGGGCAAGGGATGCCTTGAGCATCTTTCTGATCAGCATATCCGACTGGGTGCGGTTTTCCTCCAGCCAGTAGGAAAGTCTGTCTGCGACAACAGCATCGACTGCATTCTTTGCCTGCGGGGTACCGAGCTTTCCTTTGGTCTGTCCTTCAAACTGCAGGATTTCTTCAGGTACGGATACGGCAAGAATGGTGGTCAGGCCTTCTCTGACATCGCTGCCTTCAAGATTCTTGTCCTTTTCTTTCAGCAGGCCGTACTTTCTTGCATAATCATTGACTGCCTTGGTAAAAGCGGTCTTGAAGCCGACTTCATGCGTGCCGCCGTCCATCGTTCTGACCAGATTGACAAAGCTGTATGTATTCTCCTGATAATCATCCGTATACTGGAATGCCGCATCAACATGAATGCCCTGGGCATCTCCCGAGAACTTGACCGGACTCATCAGAGGGTTGCGGTCTTCATGAAGATATTCAAGGAATGAAATCAGACCGTCTGAATAGAGATATGTTTCCGTCTGTGCTTTTTTGCCGCGCTTGTCAGACACAATCAGTGAGATGCCTGAAAGCAGGAATGCTTCTTCACGCGCTCTTTCGCAGACCTTGTCAAAGCGGAATTCGGTTGTGGAGAAGATCTTCGCATCCGGCTTGAAACGGACGGTGGAACCGGTGCGGTTTGTCTTGCCGAGCTTCTGCAGCTTTCCGACTTTCTTGCCGCCGTTGGCAAATTCCATTCTGACAAGTTCGCCGTCATGCGCCACTTCCACACTCAGCCATTCACTTAACGCATTGACAACCGAGGCGCCGACCCCATGCAGTCCGCCGGCTGTTTTATAGCCGCCTGAAGAAGTGAATTTGCCGCCGGCATGAAGCACAGTGAAAATGACTTCAAGTGTATTCTTTCCGGAAGCGTGCATGCCGGTCGGCATACCTCTGCCTTCGTCACTGACAGTGACACTTCCGTCGGCTTCCAGTGTGATTGAAATCTTCTTGCCGAAGCCGTTGATCGCTTCATCCACTGCGTTGTCTACAATCTCCCAGATGAGATGATGCAGACCGTGAGTGTCTGTCGATCCGATATACATACCCGGTCTTTTTCTGACCGCTTCAAGTCCTTCCAGAATCTGGATACTTCCTTCATCGTACTTATTTGCCATTGTTTTCTCCATTAACCGATTCATTATAACAAAATTTTTCCTGAGATGTGAATTCACAGTTGATCTGCCTGCAAACAAAAGCGCCAGCCTGATACCGGCTGACGTGAGAGACTCTACTGACGATGATCCTCTTTATAATTCTTTAATTCTGCAGCTTCATTCAGTCTGCCAGAATTGCCTTGTACATCCGTGACGCATTGCGGCAGATCTCAGGACCGTATGCCTCTACAAAGTTGCAGAGGTCTTCTTCCGACAGATCCTGTGTGTCAAAGCAATAGGAGAAGGCTGCCGCATGGGTTGCCTCGTGACGGCATACCCTCTGCAGAAGATCATCCGAGATATCTGTTTTGCGGATATAGATCTCGCAGCTGTCGTAATAGGTCATCCCGTATGCCCATCCATCCTCGGTTCTCAGCTTCAGATCATCCGGCTCAACGCCGTATATATCCCATGTCAGGTTGTTCATTTTGATTCTGCACATTGTCTTTCTTTCTCCGGTATACATGAGTCTACGATTGAAACGCTCTGTAAACAAGCTGAAACATTGTTCACCTGTGCACAATATGTTTCCCGCCCATGATGCTCGAGAAAGATATTTTTCCCCTTCTTTTCACAAACAAGATGAGATTTTCCACGTTTTTCAGTGATTCATATCACTCCGGATACTGAACATGCGCACTTGCCTGTATTCAATTGTTTTTCACAAAGTTTTGAGCTTTCATCCGGATTCTTTTCCTGAAAATGAAAGAAACCGGCATTTTCTGCCGGTCAGATTATTCAGTCTTCAAGTTTTCTGAGAAGATACGGGAAGGCCTGTTCGAAGTTGACACCGTACTCGTTGTAGTTGTCTTCGGCAAGTGTCAGTCTGATGCATTCCTTGACATAATCGCATGCAATCTCAATGGATTTTTCAAAGCTCTTTCCGTTCACCATTGCACCGATGAATGTGGATGCCCAGATATCTCCGGTTCCATGGAAATGCTTTTTCTCTTCCTCGTTGCAGTAGTAATAGAATTCTTTGGTGTTGCGGTCATAGGCATATGCGCCAAGCATTCCTTCTTCAAAACTGATGCCGGTCAGAATTGCTCTGGAAGCCCCGCCCTCTGTCAGTTTAACCAGGATGTCCTTGATATATTCTTCGTCATATGTTTCCTGATAAGGGATTCCAAGCAGGAATGAAGCTTCGGTAAGATTGGGACAGATGATATCCGCTTCCTTGCATAAATCATTCATCTTTAACGCAAACTCAGGTGTAAAGCCTGCATAGAGCTTTCCGTTGTCTGCCATGCAGGGATCCACCAGACGGATGCCTTCTTTGGCAAAGCGGGCGAACAGATCCTTTGCAATTGCGATCTGTCTTTCACTTCCGAGATAGCCGGTATATACCGCTTCAAAACTGAAGCCTTCTTTTTCCCAGTGATTGAGGATTCCTTCGATTTCATCTGTCAGATCACAGAAAGTGAAGCCCTTGAACATCGTGTGGGTTGAAAGAACCGCAGTCGGAATCACGGCTGTTTCAATTCCCATGGCTGAAATGACGGGAAGTGCCACGGTTAATGAGCATTTCCCTACGCAGGAAATATCCTGCATCGTTGCAATCTTTTTCATAGAACCTCCTTTTTCTAAAGTATATGCAATTCTGAACATATTAACAGGTTCAATTCAATATATTTTTATAAGACCAGATGAAAGAAAAGAAAATGCAGCGAACTCTTCGTGTCTTATTCAGAGTGGAAACACGGGTTCGCTGCAGATGCATTATATCACGTTTTGATCAATCGTGGTTCTCTTCACTGCGTCAGTTGAGCATAGCGGTAAAGGAAGGTTACAATCATGGCCCTTGTGCATTTCTGGCCGACTCCGAATCTGCCGGTACCGTCATTCAGACCGACCGTGATGCCGTTTTCGGCCGCCCATGAAATAGCATCGTAGTAATATCTTCCCTCTTCAACATCGGTAAACTCCTGATGTGTCGTAACTTCCGGTTCTCCGGCTGCTCTGTAAAGGAATGTAACACACTGCTCACGGGTGCATGGCCTGCCGATTCCGAATCTGCCCGTACCGTCATTCAGACCAACTGTAATGTTGTTTTCAGCTGCCCAGGAGATTGAATCCTCATACCATGAATCTTCGGCGACATCCGTAAATGACACTTTGTTCTCAGGCCATGGAGTGTTCATGAGCCGCCACAGGAACGTTACAATCTGCTCTCTTGTGCAGACAGCGTTCGGTGAAAATCTGCCTGCACCGCCTGCTCCAACCGTAATTTCGTGACTGTAAGCCCAGTAAACAGGCTCATAATAATAGCTTTCCGGGTTTGAAACATCTCTGAATCCGACAATGATGTCGAATGATTTTGAATAGCCTCCGTCTTCGGTGGATGCTGTTACCGTTGTTCTGCCTGCCTTGCGGGCGTAAATCTCAATCGAATAATTGTTGAAGTCCTCATCGGCAACAATTTCTATTTCAGCAGCTTCCGGGTTTGAATTGCTCCAGATGATTCTGCGGTATGTCGCATTTGAAGGCTGAACTTCAGCTTCGATATATCCCATATTCTCATTCGGAAACAGCCAGACCTGTTCGTCTTCCAGATTGATTCCCGTTACGGGAATGATCCTTGCCTGTCTTTCCCATGTGCCTGCCCACTTGTCTGCATTGGCTGGATACTGCGCTGTCATTTCCGTTTCGCTCAGTGTTTTTCCTGCACTTCTGTTTGTCCAGCTGCCGGCGGGCAGATACGGATCGTATCTTCCTTCCCATTTTGTAAATTTCTTACCGAGCTTCAGCGTTTTCAGAGAATATGCACCGGTGAACATATTATCCATATCGCTGACTCTGGAGGTATCAAAGCTGCCAAGATCCAGTGTTTCCAACGAAGCGCAGTCGTAAAACATGCGGTACATAAATTCCACATTTGACGTATCAAAACTGCTGAGATCAAGTTTTTTCAGCTTCGGGCATGTATTGAACATGAAATACATGTATTTCACACGGGAAGTATCAAAGCTGCTGAGATCAACTGTCTCAAGATTTCTGCAGTTGTAAAACATACAGGACAGATCAGTAACTCTGTGTGTGTCAAAACTGCTTAAATCAAGCGATGCAAGACTGCGGCAGTCATAGAAGAGAAAGCACATATTGCTGACATTGCCGGTTTGCAATCCCTTGAGATTAATATTTCTGAGACTGCGGCAGCCTGAGAACATTCTGTACATATTTCCAAGCCATGAAGTATCAATGACAGAGAGATCAAGTTCTTCAATGCCCGAATCCATAAACATTTCTCCCATATCCTGCACATTTGAAGTATCCAGCGGACTGAGGTCAACTGTTTTCAGACTTTTGCAGTCTGCAAACATGCCGCTCATATTCTGACATGCCGATGTATCAAAACTGCTTAAATCAATTAAGTTCAGCGAAACGCAGCCGGCAAAAAGCCTTCTGAGATCTGAGGCCCCGGAAACATCGAAATGACTGAGATCGAGTTCTTTCAGCTGGCTGCAGCCGCTGAAAAAGGAACTCATTTTTGTCATATTCGATGTGTCAAAGCCGCTGATATTGAGCTCAGTCAGACTGCCGCAGCCACTGAACATGCCCGATCCGTCGCGGACATTCGAAACGTCAAAATTTCTGACATCAAGCTGCTTCAAAGCATCGCAGCTGCTGAACATAAAGCTCGTATCTGTAACAGAGGAGGTGTCAAAGCCGCTGACATCGAGTGATTCGAGTTTACTGCACGAATCGAACATGCCAGCCATAGAAGTGACACGGGACGTATCAAAGCCGGAAACATCCAGCTTTTTCAGGCTGCTCTGTCCGTTAAACATCGAGCTCATATCGGTAACAGCGGAAGTATCAAAACTGCTGAGGTTCAGTTCACTGAGTCGCGGGATGTATTCGCCTGTTTCCAGATAAAAGAGATTGCTCATATCAATGACTGATGAAGTATCAAATCCAGATGAATCAAACGTTCTCAGGTTTTCAAACCCGCTGAACCAGTGCGCCATTGAAACAGGTCTGATCACCTGACCTTCCGCCACTCTGATTCTTTTGATTGACTGCCGGCTGTCATACCATGGAATCTGATAAACATCGTCAGCAGAAAGTGTTTCAATTCCTGCATATACCGTGCCGGTGAAGCTGCTGCCTCTGATATCCCTGAAGGTGGACTCTGTTCCGTTTGCATAGGACTCTTTGGAGCGGAAAAAGATCAGTTCTCCGTCTGAAGTCACGACAGCATATGCCTCTTTCTCATCAGAAAGATCATTTATTTCTGCGGGACCGGATTCTCCTTCATTTGCATTCGTCTCATACTCCGCATTTGCAGAAAGGTTACTGAAAAGAAAGACAGCTGTCAGCGACAGTATGAGCGTCAGAATTCTTCTAAGCATGATGATTTCCTCCGTTTATGTTTTCATCTTATCATTTCAGTCTGCATACATGTATCAGCTGCTGTCAGCTTGCCTGAAAAAATCTGCTGTATCTTTCATTTGTTCAAAAATAAATATGAGACATAACAGATTTTCCTGTTCAGGATTCGATATCAGAATGTTCCGGTTGCAGCCATTCCTGTTTTTCAGATCATTTCAGCATACAGCAGCTTTACGAAATCAGCGGAACAATCAATGCCGACCAGAGTTTTGAAAGAGGCATGACCAGAATCATCGCCGGGATCATATCCGCTGTCGGGAAAGCCTTCAGCTGCATGATTCTGAAACCGGTCGCTAACATCAGGAAGCCGCCGCATGCCTTGAAGTCATTGATCATGGCGGGAGTCGTCAGAGGGAAAATCACGCCGGCAAGAATATAGAGAAGAATCATGATCACAAACTGAGGAATTCCGACAAGACTGACTGACTTTCCGAGCGAGCAGGCAAATATGAGAGCCGTGAAGAAATCAAGAAAGCTCTTGGCAATCAGAATGCTGTGATCGCCGTTCATTCCCGACACAAGAGACCCGTAGATTCCGGTTCCCGAAGCACAGAAGAGAACAATGACCGTGATCAGATCCTGTGAGTTTTCTTCAGATCCGCCGATCATTCTGATCATCATACCTGCACCCTTGTTGATCGCTTCGCCTAAATGCATCATCATACCGGCAAGAAGACCGAGTATTAAAGCCAGTATGACAGCCGGCATATTTTCCATCAGAACAATGGATGCGATTCCCATTCCCATGCTCGCTGCCCCGAACAGCATTGTCAGATTGGTACGGTACTGTTGAGGCAGACGGTCCTTGATTGCGGCACCGGCAAAACCGCCGATGATGACTGAAAGTACATTGATAATAATTCCGATCGGCATAGCAGATACTCCTTTGTTTTCTCCTACTATCTTACCATCCGGAAATCATTCTAAATAAGCACGAATTTGTACAAAGATCGTTTACAATAAGTCTATGAAACTTCCCGAAACATATCTTGAAAAAATGTCACTTCTGCTGAAGGATGACATGAATGAATATCTCGATGCGATGGAAAAGCATCCCTTTTCCTGCATCCGCATCAATACCGGCAAAATCAGCGTTGAAGAATTCATGCGGATTTCCCCTTTTGAACTGACACCTGTTCCATGGTGTCCGGAAGGCTTTTATGTAAATGAAAATGAAAGACCTGGATTGCATCCGTATTATTATGCCGGTCTATATTACATCCAGGAGCCAAGTGCCATGTCACCGGCGGCAGTTCTTGATGTCAGAGAAGGAGACATTGTTCTTGATGCCTGTGCCGCACCCGGCGGCAAAAGCACTGCCCTTGCCTGCCGCATGAATCATAAAGGCCTGCTTGTTTCAAATGACATCAGCGTTTCAAGACAGTATGCGACACTCAAAAATATGGAGCGCTTCGGAATTGAGCACAGCTGCATCATCGCCGAAGATCTCAACGCTCTTGCCGCAAAGTATCCCCTTTTCTTTGATAAGATTCTGCTGGATGCCCCTTGCTCCGGCGAAGGGATGTTCCGCAAGGACCCTTCCCTGATCACTTCATGGCTGAATCAGGATGATACATATTATGCACCGATCCAGAAAGAGCTCATCCTCAATGCCTGGAAGATGCTGAAGCCGGGCGGAACGATGGTCTATTCGACATGTACCTTCTCCGTGAAAGAAGATGAAGAAGTCATTGCATATCTTATGGAGAATACCGATGACGCGGTTCTTGAAGAATCTCCTCTTGCGCATCATTTTGAACCGGGTGTTCTCAAGGGCTTTGAAAAATGCATGCGCTTATATCCGCATAAGCTGAACGGCGAAGGTCATTTTGTCAGCCTGTTAAGGAAAAAAGGAACTTCTGTTCAGAACAATACACAGAATAAAATCAGATCAGTCAGACATGAAGGCTTTGAAGAATTCATGAAGCTGATTCATAAAGACTCAAAGCATTCATATCAGATAATCAAAGACAGAATCTATCAGCTGCCCGATGTACCTTTTGACACTTCATCCATCCGCACCGTACTCAGCGGACTGTATATGGGCAGTGTGAAGAAAGACCGCTTCGAGCCTTCCCAGCATCTTGCACAGAGTCTTAAAGCAGACGAATTCGACAATGTTCTGAAGCTGAAAAGCGATGACATCCGGTGTGAAAAATTCCTGCGGGGAGAGACGATCATGGATGATGAATGCAGGAACGGATGGGTTCTTGTATGCGTCGATGATTATCCGCTCGGATTCGGCAAATGTTCATCACATACAATCAAAAACAAACTGGAAAAAGGATTCAGGAAAATCTGACAGGAGGATTTATGGACATTTTCAGAAATATGGATGAGAAACAAAAGAAAATCCTGATCACAGCGATACTGGTGCTTCTGGCACTTGTTTCCTTTGCCATGATCGCAGGCATTCTGACTTCTTCTGCATTCACGTCTTCGTTTGTCGCTTATCTTGATGAAAAGAAAAAGACAGTCCTTGAACTGACCGCGGCCGCCACGGCATCAAGTGCCGCGATTACAATGATACCCGGCGATATCGGTACGCCGATCGCAGACAAGCTGGCAGATCTGTCGGGATATATGGTGATTGTATTATGTGCAATCTTTCTTGAAAAATATCTGCTCACGATCACCGGTCACGCTGCATTCCGCATTCTGATTCCGCTTGCCCTGCTTTCTTTTATTCCCGGTGTCTGGAATGAAAGATTCAAATCATGGAACCGGACCATCTGGCGTGTCATTCTGTTTTCGGCAGTTCTTTATTTTCTGATCCCGGCAAGCATCGGCATATCAAAAACAATTGAGAATACATATGATACCTCAATCCAGGAAACCATCGACAATGCCAAGGAAAGTGCTGATGAAATCCAGAACAACTCAGAAACCCAATCAATCTGGAACAAATTCATATCAACGATTGAAGGCGGTCTGAACACGGTCACCGACAGATTTGAAGGAATTCTCAACGGCTTCATCGAAGCGACAGCCGTATTGATCGTTACCGCCTGCATCATTCCGATCGTTGTACTGTTTATCATGTACTGGATTGTGAAAATGCTGTTGGGTGTTAACCGGCCGATGCCGGATCCAAGGACGCTGATCAGCAAGTATCCGCTGAAACCATAATTCAAAAGACAGCTCTCCCAATAACGGGCAGAGCTGTTTTACTTTGGGGCTTTTGACTTTGCATCTTTTCTGTTCGTGAATACAATGTGAAAGAGGCTTGACGCATGATTCTGAATACAGGTTCCCGTACTGACATTCCTGCTTTCTACAGTTCATGGTTCTGCAACAGAATCCATGAAGGTTTTCTGTATGTCCGCAATCCCTATTATCCGCGTCTTGTGACCCGCTTTGAACTTGATCCGAAGACAGTGGATGTGATCGTATTCTGCACAAAGAACCCGGGTCCTGCCCTTGATCGTATCAACGAACTGGATGCCTTCAGGCAGCTCTGGTATGTGACGATCACACCGTATGGAAAAGACATTGAACCAAATGTCCCGAATAAACATCAGGTCATTGAATATTTTCAGAAGCTTTCCCTTCATAACAGCGCAAAGCGAATGATCTGGCGCTATGATCCGATATTCATCAATGAGAAATATACGATTGAATATCATATCCGCGCATTTGAAACAATCGCTTCAAAACTCGAAGGATATTGCGATCGGGTGGTGTTCAGCTTTATCGATCTTTACGAAAAGACAAAGCGAAACTTCCCGGAAGTCAGAGAAGTTTCCTTTGAAGATCAGATCATACTCACCAAAGCATTTGCGCGCAGTGCTTCAAGGCATCACATGATCCTGACATCCTGCCTTGAAAGCAAAGAGCTTGCCCTCTATGGTGCTGATACAAACGGCTGTATGACAAAAGAAATCATCGAAGAAGCCATCGGTGAACAGCTGAACATTCCGAAAGGATCAAATGCCCGTGAAGGCTGCAATTGCCTGTTAGGCAATGATATCGGTGCCTATAACACATGTGCCCATTTCTGCAGATACTGCTATGCCAATTATGACCGTGAAATCGTGATACGCAATATGAAGCATCACGACCCTGATTCGCCCCTGCTGATCGGACATATTGAAAAAGATGATATCATCAGGGATGCAAAGCAGATCTCCAATATTAATCATCAGCTGCGTCTTGAACTGTGACTATGAAAGGACGGAAACAATATGAATGTCTATAATGCCATCATCACCCGCCGAAGCACCCGCCGTTTTTCCGACAGAGAAGTTGAAACAGAAAAACTCGAACAGATCATCACTGCCGGCCGCTATGCGCCAAGCGGCGGCAATTCCCAGACAACCCATTTCTTTGTCATCAAAGACAAAGCTGTATTGAACAGACTGGCTGAAATTGCCGAAACTGCATTTGCTGAAATGGAGCTTTATGAAGGAATTTACAGATCTCTTGCCTCAAGCATCATGCAGTCAAAAAAAGGCGGCTATCGATTCCATTACAACTGCCCGGTTCTGATTGTGACAGCCAACCGGAAGGATTACGGAAACAATATCGCGGATTGTGTCTCAGCAATTGAAAACATGATGATCCTTGCCAATGATCTCGATCTTGGATCATGCTATATCAACCAGCTGAACTGGCTGAATGAAAACGAAGAAGTCCTGAAGCTTTTCAGATCATACGGCCTTGCAGAAAACGAAAGAATCTATGCATCTCTTGCGATCGGCTATCCCGAAACTGAATCAGGTCTTCCCGAGCGCAGAGTCATTGAAAGAAAAGGCAATCCTGTCACCTGGATCTGAAAATACAGCAGGAGCGGAATCAGTTAAGTCCGCTCCTGTTCTGTTTTTTTAAAGATGTCTGCCGTGATGGAGAATGACGGAAGAATCCATCTCTTCAAGACTGCCGGTTCCGGTATAGCCCATCATTTCAGAAAGCTCTTCATTCATTCTGTTCACTTTTCTGATGACGCCTTCCTTGCCTTCCTTCAATAGTCCCGGCAGAATTCCTCTGCCGACCGAAACTGCATCCGCTCCCAGGGCAAGTGCCTTGAATGCGTCATAACCGGTTTCGATTGAGCAGTCGACAAAGATCTTCATGTTTCTTTCAGGAAGAACCTGAATGATTTCCTGAAGGGCGAAAACAGGAGGTATGCCGAACGGCAGTCTGCCGTGATGATGGCTGACAAAGATTGCTGAACAGCCTGCTTCCATGCATTTGCGTGCATCCTGAACGGACAGGACTCCTTTTGCCACAAACGGCGTATCCCCTGCCGCTTTGACATAGGCTTTGAGATCTTCAAGTGTGACCGGTCCCAGGTCAATTCCGTCAACAACATCATATTTTCCGTTTTTGCCGAAGACATGGTCAATATCCACACCGATTGCCAGGCTATTCTTTTCTTTTGCAAAAGCAATCTGTCTGAAGATTTCATCATGATCTTTGAACGGCTTGATGATTCTGACTGTTTTTGCGCCTTCGTTGATGATGGATTCGTATTCATCATCCGGTTCCATGCCGACCCAGTTGACCAGATTCATTTCATGTGCCGCAGCCGCATATTCCTGCATCGGCGTTCTGCCGGTGATTCCCACTTTGTTCAGATGGGAAAATGCCGGCATCATGATCGGTGAAGCAAATGTTTCACCGAAAAGCTTCAATGTCAGATCGGGCTCAACCGCATCGATGATCCGCATTTCAACATGCAGCTCATCCAGATATCTCCGGTTGATCATATTGGCATCTGCCGCATTTCTTTCAGGTTCGGGAATCATTCCTTTAGGTCCCGGCCATTTTCTTTCTTCCATTTTTCCAACCTCTTTCTGTACTGATTATGATTTATCATAGATTCTCATAATCGATGCGTTCATTTTTGTAGAAGTATTCATGATCATGTTCACCGATTTTACGGATTTCACGGCACGGGCAGCCTACCGCAAGGACATTGTCGCCGATATCACGTGTGACAACGCTGCCGGCACCGATCACGCTGTTTTTTCCGATGGTAACACCCGGCATGATGACTGCCCCGGCCCCGATCCATGTGTTTTCACCGATATGCACATCCTTTGCATACTGCAGGCCTTTTCTTCTGAGTTCAGGATCAAGAGGATGATTGGCTGTTGCGATGGTGACATTCGGCGCAAACATCACGGAATCACCGACATAGATATGTCCGTCATCGACCAGTGTCAGTCCGAAATTTGCATAGACATTGTTTCCGAGATGCAGATGATGCCCGCCCCAGTTTGCATGAAACGGCAGTTCGATATAGCAGTTTTCACCGCATTCGGCAAAAACCTCTTTCATATATTTCTGCTTTTCATCCATCTGCGAAGGTCTTAATCTGTTGAAATCATACAGTTTCTCATAAAATGGAAACTGCTCATTCATGATCTCTTCATCATTGGGATCATAGATGAGTCCCTGTTCCATCCGTTCGTATTGTGACATGTTTCTGATACCTCTCATTGGTTTTAATGATAGCAGATTTCTGATTCTTCAAACCCACGACGTTTAAAAAAGGACAGACCTTTTCGTCTGCCCTTCCGAATGAATATAAAGTTAGTCACCGAGGTCTTCGCCGTTGCTCGCGATGACTTTCTTATACCATTCAAAGGAGTCTTTCTTTGAACGTTCAAGTGTTCCGCTGCCGTCGTTGTTTCTGTCGACATAGATGAAGCCGTATCTCTTCTTCATTTCGCCGGTTGTGAACGAGACACAGTCGATGCAGCCCCACGGTGTATAACCCATGAGATCTACCCCATCCTCTTCAACTGCCTTCTTCATTTCAATGATGTGGTTTTTGAAGTAGGAGATTCTGTAAGGATCGTGGCATTCGCCGTTTTCTTCCTTGACATCGATTGCACCGAAGCCGTTTTCAACAATGAAGAGCGGCTTTTCATATCTTTCATAGAAAGCATTCAGTGCATATCTGAGTCCTTCCGGATCGATTGCCCATCCCCAGTCGGAAACCTTGATATAAGGGTTGGCAACTGAGTTTGCACTTGAACCGTCAAGCGACTTCGAGACATCTTTGTTTGCCTGTGAATCAACTGTATTTGTCATGTAGTAGGAGAAGCCGATGTAATCGACAGTTCCTGCCGCAAGATCCTTTTTGTCTTCTTCAGTGATATCAAGATCCCATCCCTTGTTTGCAAACATCTTGAGTGCATAGGCAGGATAGTGTCCGCGGCACTGCACATCGCTCCAGAAGTATCTCTGATGCATCATCTGCTGAGCGAGAACCTGATCAGCCGGACGGCATGAGAACGGATAGATCGGAACCATGGCAATCATACAGCCGATCTGGTTTTCAGGATCAATCTCATGACCGATCTTCACTGCTCTTGCGCTTGCAACAAGCTCATAGGCGCCGCACTGATACATCGCCTTTTCAGGATCGGGATAGGAACCGAAATGAACACCGGAGTTTGTCCAGCCGAAGATGTCATTCTTGTAGTTCATCTGGTTGTTGATTTCATTGAATGTCATCCAGTATTTGACAACGCCCTTATAGCGCTCAAAGCATGTTTTCGCAAACTTCACGAAGAAGTCAATTGTCTTTCTGTTGAGGAAGCCGCCGTATTCTTTTGCAAGATGGTAAGGCATTTCAAAATGACTGAGTGTGATGACCGGCTCGATATTGTATTTATGAAGTTCGGCAAATACATCGTCATAGAACTTCATGCCTTCTTCATCAGGTTCTTCTTCATCTCCAAGCGGATAGATTCTGCTCCAGCCGATGGATGTTCTGAAACATTTGAAGCCCATCTCGGCAAACAGAGCGATGTCTTCCTTATATCTGTGATAGAAATCAATACCGACGTGATTGGGGTAATACAGCCCTTCCTGCACACCGTCCGTGATGACTCTTGCGCGGTCGACAGCACCTGCCGTCATAACATCCGCTACGCTGAGGCCTTTGGTTGTGCCGATGACGCCGCCTTCAAACTGATGGGCAGCCAGAGCGCCGCCCCAGAGGAAATCCTTGCTTAATGCCATAATGATATTTCTCCTTATCTTTGTTTCCATTATAGTAGAAACTCCCCTCAAAAGATATGCAGTTGTCATGCATGATGAAACTGAGCCTTCTGAAATGCGTGAAACTTATGATTTTCTATACTGTAATTTGCTGATCTAAATTAAGACCTGAAAGGTCGGAAGACAACAATTATTGGATTCAGAAAAGACTTTTTATGGGGCGGTGCGATCGCAGCCCATCAGGCAGAAGGTGCCTGGGATGTTGACGGCAAAGGCATTTCCATTGCCGATGTCATGACAGCCGGTGACAATGTCACCAAGAAACCGAGAAGAATTACAAGAGACGTTCTTGAAGGTGAAGATGATCCGAACCATCTTGGAATTGACTTCTGTCATCATTACAAAGAAGATCTTGCATTAATGGCTGAAATGGGATTCAAGGCATTCCGTACTTCGATTGCCTGGACAAGAATCTACCCGAACGGCGACGACGAAACACCGAACGAGGCAGGTCTGAAACTCTATGATGATATGTTTGATACATGTCATGAACTGGGAATTGAACCTGTCATTACCCTTTCCCACTTTGAGATGCCTTATCATCTGGCTGAGAAGTACAACGGCTTCATGGACAGACACTGCATCGACTTCTTTGTACGCTATGCAAAGACATGCTTTGAAAGATACAAGGGCAAAGTCAAATACTGGATGACCTTCAACGAGATCAACAACCAGGCTGAATTTGTCAGAATGGGTGCTCATCATCTGGTTCAGGAAGGTGCAGTTCTTGTCAATGAAGGCGACGACATCGAAAAGATGATGTATACATCTGCTCACCATGAGCTGGTTGCCAGTGCATTAGCTGTCAAGGCATGCCATGAAATCGATCCGGACGCAATGATCGGCTGTATGATCGGTATGAACGGTGTCTATCCGGCTTCACCCGATCCTCATAATGTCCTCAATGCCCGGAAGGCAATGCTGCAGAAGTATTACTTCGTTGAAGTCCATGCAAGAGGCCATTATTCCAAGGGCATGCTGAAGAAGTTTGAGCGCAAAGGATATGACTTCATTCTTCCGGGCGATGCTGAAATCCTGGCGGAAGGCAGAGTTGATTATATCGGCTTCTCCTACTACATGAGCTATGCGACAAAGTTCACCGGCAGATTCGGCGATACATACGACTTCTCGGAAGAAGACTATGTCCGCAATACATATCTCAAAGCCTCCGACCGGGGCTGGCAGATTGACCCGATCGGCTTGAGATGGTGCCTGAACTGGTTCAATGACCGCTTCGAGCTGCCGATGATGATCGTTGAAAACGGATTCGGTGCTTATGACAAGAAGGAAGAAGACGGAACTGTTGATGATCAGTACAGAATTGACTATCTGAAAGAACACATCAAGGCAATGCGTGACGCTGTCAATTATGACGGTGTGGATCTGCTTGGCTGCACAATGTGGGCTCCGATTGATATCGTATCCGCATCCACCGGTGAATATGACAAGAGATACTGCTTCATCTATGTTGATTACAACAATGCCATGAAGGCGACATGAGCCGCAGCCGCAAGAAGTCATTCTGCTGGTATCAGAAAGTCTGCCAGTCTAACGGCGAAGAATTATAAGATTTAGGCAGAAGATTCAGGGAATTTTTCCCTGAGTCTTTTTCATTTGTGACTTATAATTAAGCCATAGCAGATATTTGGAGAAAATCATTTATGAATGAGAAGCTGAATTCCCTTTTTACTCCCTGGAAAATCGGGAACTGCGAAATCAATAACAGAATCGTGATGACATCGATGGGAGGAACCGACCTTTTCGGATGGATGGAAATCAATCACTTCGACAGGGACGGTGCACGGTTCATCAAAGAAGCCGGTGACAATCATGCCGGACTTGTCCTTCCCGGCTGTCAGCCGGTATACAATCCGATGTACGGACAGTGGCTGCATAAGAATAAAAAAATGTTTGAGGATCTGGCAGCCTGGATGCCCGGATTTCATCAAAGCGGCGCAAAGCTCTTTGTGCAATTGACGGCAGGCTTCGGCCGAAGCTTTACGGTTTCATCTATGATGGAAAAGCTCTATACAAACAAGGCTCTCCGTTTTGCCGCAAAGCCGGTCATGGATCTTGACAGGATCACCGCAAGCGCCTCCGCCTCCCCCAACCGCTGGAGTGATCATGTTCCTTCCCGTGAAATGACACGTGAGGAAATCCATGAAATCATCGAATCATTTGCTGAAAGTTCATATCTTCTGAAACAGGCAGGCGTGGACGGTGTGGAAGTGCATGCCGTACATGAAGGCTATCTTCTGGATCAGTTTGCATTGAAGTATTGCAACAAGAGAAATGATGAATACGGCGGCAGTCTGGAAAACAGATACCGCTTTGCGGCTGAAATCGTAAAGGCAATCAAAGAGAAATGCGGCAGCGACTTCCCTGTTTCCCTGCGCTATTCGGTGATTTCAAAGACGAAGGGCTTCCGTCAGGGAGCGCTCCCGCATGAAGAATATATTGAAGCAGGCAGAGATATGGAAGAATCGATTAAAGCTGCCCGATATCTTGAAAAAGCAGGATATGACATGCTCAATTGCGACAACGGAACATATGATGCATGGTACTGGTCGCATCCGCCGATTTACATGCCGGAAAACTGCAATCTTGATGATGTCATTGAACTCAGAAAACATGTGAATATTCCGGTGGTCTCTGCCGGAAGGATGGATCCGTATACCGCAGCTGCCGCAATTGAAAAGAAACAGATTGACGCCGCCGGATTTGCCAGAGCATTCCTGGCTGACCGCAGATGGGTCACAAAGCTGATCAATGATGAAGAAGATGACATCCGTCCCTGCATTCTCTGTCATAACGGCTGTTTCAACATGGCACATTATGAAGGAGTACCAAATGAGCAGGATCTCTATGACTCCCTTCATTTAAGCAGATGTGCAGTCGATGCCGAGTGCATGCAATGGAATAAACATTACATCAGAAAGACAGACAGCCCGAAAACAGTGCGCATCATCGGATGCGGCATCGCCGGAATGGAAGCGGCGAGAGTTCTTGCATTACGCGGTCATCATCCCGTGATCTATGAAAAAGAAAGTCACGCAGGCGGTATACTGAATGCAGCTTCGAAAGAATCCTATAAAGGCAAACTGAGGCAGCTGATTGCATGGTATGAAAAGCAGATGAAGGATCTGAAGATTGAAATACATTTCAATGAAGAAATCCGTTCTGTCAATGAATTTCCTCATGATCCGGTGATCATTGCGACCGGGGCAGCACCGAAAATCATGCGCAGTATTCCCGGACACGAGCACATGATCGATGCAGCAGATTATCTGAAGAGCGAAATGAGCGGTGAAAACATTGCCGTCATCGGCGGCGGACTGACCGGATGTGAAATCGCATATGAACTTTCTCTGAAAGGAAAGAAACCGTTTATTGTTGAAGTCAAAAATGATCTGATCGCAATGAAAGGCGTCTGCCTTGCCAGCAGTTCCTATCTCAGGGAATACTTTACGTGGAAGAATGTTCCGGTCTTTCTGAACACGGCACTCTGTGAAGTGAAAGACAATGAAGTGATACTGAAAGATGCAGAAGGCAATACATTTTCAGAAAAAGCGGACACCGTCATTTCCGCAATCGGATACAATCCCGCCCCTCTTTCTGAAATGAAACGGAAAGATGTCATTGTGATCGGCGATGCGAAAGAAACCGGCAATGTCAAAACAGCAGTCTGGAGCGCTTACGAAACTGCCATGAAAATATAAGGAGGAACAGCATGGAAGTCAGAAGATACACCTACGAAGAATTCCCTGAATTCAATGAAACAATCGAAAATGTCAAAGTCATCGAAACAACCGGCGATGAAATCCAGGTTCATTACCTGCACAATGTTGAGTATGCAGAAGTGAACGGAACAAAGCTTCATCTTCAGATCCTCATCCCGGCAAGCCGCAAGACAGGATTTGTCCCGTTTGCAGAAACTCAGCCCTTCTCTTTACCTTGCTTTGTCTTTGTACAGGGATCGGGATGGATGCCGCAGTATGTCTTTGCAAATCTCACAAATATCGCGAAGCTTTCGAGAAGAGGCTATGTCTGTGCAATCGTTGAGTACCGCCATTCCGGAATTGCATACTTCCCTGCCCAGGCATGCGACGCTCTCAATGCAGTCCGCTTCTTAAGAAAGAATGCCGCAAGATATGCCATCGATCCTGAACGGATGATCCTTGCCGGTGACTCTTCCGGCGGTCATACTGCTGTGTGGGGAGGTCTCTTGCATAATGATGAAAGTGAGCAGAATCTTTTTCCCGGCGTGAGTGCCGAAGTCAAAGGAATCGTCAATTATTACGGCTCGGTTTCCGTCATGGCGCCTGACTCCAATCCGCAGACCGTCAATCACTGCCTGCCTGATTCACCGGAAGGCAGAGTCATGGGAAACAGAAATCTTCTTGAAGACGATATGAAGCTGGCGAAAGTCTTAAGTGCCGAATGCAATATCGATGAAAACACAAAGATTGCACCGATGCTGATTTTCCATGGCACCAAGGACAGAACCGTCAACTGCACCGGCAGTGTGAAGCTCTATGAAAGACTGAAGGAAACCGGTCATGATGCAACTCTGTATCTTGTCAAAGGCGCGGATCACGGCGGACCGGAATTCTGGAAGGAAGAGATACTCGATATTGTCGAAAGCTTCATGAAGAAGTGCTTTGAGCGAGCCTAGTCTATGGCTTACATCTACGAAACACATCTGCACACTTCGGAAGCCAGCGCCTGTGGTAAAACACCGGGTAAAGATTATATTTCTTTCATGAAGCAGCGCGGCTATGCAGGGATGATTGTCACCGATCATTTTTTCAACGGCAACTCATGTATTCCACCTTTTCTTCCCTGGAAAAAGAGAATCGATCTTTATACAAAAGGCTACGAAAATGCAAAGAAAGCTGCTGAAGGAATGAACTTTACAGTTCTCTTCGGGGTTGAGTTCAATTTTGACGGCGATGAGTATCTGATTTACGGCATCACGCCTGAGTGGCTCAAAGAGCATAAGGAGATCATGAAAATGAACCGGAAAGAAGTTCATGATCTGATTCACTCTGCCTCCGGTATCATGGTCCATGCCCATCCATATCGGGAAAGAGATTATCTCCATACGATCTTTCTGACTCCTGAAATCGCCGATGCGGTTGAAATCTACAACGCCGGCAATGAACCGTATATGAATGCCCTGGCTCTTGAATACGGAAAGAAGCTGAATGTCCCCTTCACTGCAGGCAGCGACATTCATATCATTTCAAAGCGCCATATGGGCGCCGTCTCATTTGAAAACAGAATCGAAACAATCGGTCAGTTTGTCGAGGAATTGATGAGCGGACACGGCACGCCTGTTATTGTGAAGAAT
>JAUNEN010000006.1:0-1330 GCA_030525525.1 Erysipelotrichaceae bacterium | reverse complement strand
AGCAGAATATGGTAAAATAGTCTGCGGAGGAATTACATTATGAAACTTGTTCTTGTTGCGCTGATCAGCTATCTCTTCGGCTCGGTGCCGTGGGCATTGGTAATCGGTAAGGTTTTTTATCACAAGGACATCCGCAAGGAGGGTTCAGGAAATCCCGGTGCGACAAACGCTGCCCGTGTTTTAGGTCTGCCGGCCGGTATTGCCGTAACAATTCTTGACGCTTTAAAAGGACTGATTTCAATGCTGATTGCCCATGCAATCGCACCCGGCACAGAGATTTATGCAGGTCTTGCCTGCTGCATCGGCCATTGCTTCCCGTTATTTGCAGGTTTCAAAGGCGGTAAGGCTGTGGCAACTTCATACGGTTTTCTCTTAGGCATCGCAATTCTTTTAACACATGAATACATCTGGAACTTCATTCTCCCTGTCTTCTGTTTCTTCTGTTTCCTCTTTTCAACAAAGATGGTTTCCGTCGCTTCAATGTGCTCACTGTTCATTGAAACAGCCACTTCCTTCATTCTTGCCTCAATGGGCAGAATTGAATGGAGTATCCCTGTTGCAATGCTCATTCTGTGGGTTTTCGTTACGTACCGTCACCGTGAGAACATTGTGCGGATTAAAAACGGAACCGAAAATAAAATAGGAAGGAAAAAAGAATGAGCAGAATTGAAGAATTCTACCTGGATATCTCACCTCTTTCCCAAAATCCGAGAAAGATCTGGGTATATCTCCCCGAAAGCTACGACCGCACCAAAAAGAAGTACGATGTGCTTTACATGTTTGACGGTCATAACCTGTTTGATGACAATGTTGCTACCTATGGAAAAAGCTGGGGAATCAGAGATTATCTTGATCAGACCGGCATCGATCTGATTGTCGTCGGTCAGGACTGCAATCACTACGGTTCCAAGCGGATGGATGAATACTGCCCGATGAAGGCTGAGCGCTTATGGGGAGACGATCCGATCAAAGCTGAAGGTGACATCACCGGCGAATGGTTTGTCAATGTCCTGAAAAAGGAATGTGAAAAGCGTTATCGTGTTTACAAATCCAGAAATCATGTCAGCATCGGCGGCTCCAGTATGGGTGGACTGATGGCAGAATATATGATGGCAAAATACAGCCATGTCTTCGGAAGTGCAGCCTGTATTTCCCCTGCCCACTATTATTGCTGGGAGGGACTGAATCAGCTTCTGGACACCAACCCGATTGAGAAAAGCAGAATCTTCTTCAGCTACGGCACGGAGGAAATCAAAGGCAGCGATGAGAGATGGTCTTACATGATGGAGTCCCTTCTCACCATGTCAAACAGATTTGAAGAAAAAGGATG
>JAUNEN010000049.1 GCA_030525525.1 Erysipelotrichaceae bacterium | reverse complement strand
TCTTATATATTTTTGTGAACCGGGCTCTCGCTCGCAAGAGCGTGTTAGTTCAATCATCCTTTGCGTCATCAAAATATAACCTCCGATGAAGACGCCGAGAAAATCTTTCGGCAACAGTATGGACTCCTCTGATTATTTATCCCGAAGTTTTCGATGACAAAGTAAATGAGAATCGATAGATTTCATGAAATTTCGGAATAAATAGAACATCGGAATAATCTGCCTGTACAAGCATCAGACGATGAGGCTTACAGAACCTTTTTGAAGCACGTTTCGGTTCATCTTCCCTGTATACCTGCAGCTGCTTTGTGCTGAACCCGGCATCGTGCAGGTATCTCTGCAGGGTTGAACGCTTCAGTACACCGGGACTGACTCTGCCTTCAAGCTCGAGAATGAGAATGATCTGCTCTACCGATCTTGTGACCACTTCACGCTTCAGCTGTATCGCTTCCTGAAGAAGTTCAGGGAAGTTTTCCGGCAGTCTTTTCGACTGGTAACCGTCTTTCGGCTTTGGTTTAAGGCCGGCAAAGCCATGCTTAAAGAACGCTTCCTCCCAGCGCTGCACTGTTTTTTCGGATATGTCATTATCTTCAGCTATCTTCCTACGGAACGCGACTCTTTTGGAGTGATCCATCGTCTGATCGGTCAGCTTCTGAATGATCTGAAAACGCCTGAGTGCTTCGGTTTCCCGCCAGTCTATGAGTGTTTTCTTTTCCATAACTGCTGTTTTCCTCCTTTCGAGAGAAGGATACGGCATCCGACGGCGGGACAAAACCCAAATCCGTTGAGACCGCCATCAGCTGACGCGCATTTTAAAACGGCATCCCAAAGTTCCATGTGATGCGATTCAGAATACTGAGCCATTCTTCGCCGTCTTCACGGAGCTTATCCATCAATGAAACCTCTGAATTCAGCAGCTCCATGCCGAATTCAGAGAGCCCGCTGCCAATGGATTTAAGCACACCATTGACATGATTCACATTGCCGGCAATCCAGTCTTTCCAGCGTTCCATGGTTTTCTCACATGGATAGTCCTCCGTATCCAGACATTCAGGTGTGAGTTCACCATTCACAACCTTCTGGATCACGTCAGTACAGTAATGCTTATGAGGTGTTATTTCTTCAGGCAGTACGCGTGTATAGCCAAAGGTACAGCCTTCGTTTTCACACCTGAAGACCGGTATACTCCAGCACTTCGTTTCACCCCGGACGTACTTTACATTCCTGTCTGTATGGAACTTATAGACCAGTTCTTCTCTGCACCTTGGACAGATTGGATATTCATCGATGATGACTAAGAATGCGATTCGCAGTTTTCGATATGATATTTATCTGTTAAGATGGGCATGGTGTTAAACCATAGCTCTAAGTGAAGACGGCCAAATCTTGTGACTTAGAGCTTTTCCTTTCTATCCGCAGAGACATTATAAAGAGCAGCTCAGGGACAATCAATCCGAGCTGCTCATGGACATAATGTTTGAGCTATAACATTCCGTAAACAATTTCGCCACAGTATACTTCATTGCGAATCACGCATCCTACAAATGATTCATCAATATACTGCAGTTTTCCATTTCCACGTAAGACCTTGCTGTAGCCGTGTGTGATGAGATACTCAGCAACCTTGGTGTCACCTTTCTCATGATTTACGTACCTGTCGAAGATCAATCTGATCAGCGGTGCTTCCTCTTCATTAATTTGAAGGATACCTTTCTTATTTTTATCTGTTGACGGGACAAGCTTATAACCATACGGTGCCTGTCCACCGTTATATCTTCCCTGTCTTGCCTTCTCAACTCTGCCGGCGAATGTCTGTGCCAGGATGTTCTCTCTTTCCATCTCTGCAAGACCAGACATGATCAGGATAAAGAAATTACCGTAAGCTGATGACGAGTCAACCGCCCCATCATCTGTAAGGATATTCACACCATGCTCCTGCATCTTACGCAGACTTTCCAGTGTATCGATGGCATTTCTTCCAAGACGTGACAACTTGAAGGAAAGGACATAAGAAATATCATCCTTACCGTTCTCGAAATCTTTCATCATTTGTGTAAATGCCGGACGGTTCTGCACATCCGCGCCGGAGAAGCCGGCATCCACGTATTCATGAACAATCTCAAAGTCTTTGAGATCTGCCAGCTTCTGCACATTCTTTCTCTGTGCATCAATCGAGTAACCATCAACCTGTTTCTCAGTGGACACTCGAAGATAGGTATAACATTTGATCTTCTTTTTCATATCTTTACTCCTTGATTTCATCCTTATTATGTCGTGTAGGCAAACGTATTTCAGCGGTCACATCAAACGTGTACGCCAGTGGTAAGGTAAAAAAGAGCAGATCAACTCTGCCCTTGTTTCCCTTCCAAAAGATACGAATAATCCCGGTAAAGCTGCGCCATGAAATCAATGAAATCATCATAAGCTTTCTTCTGATCTTCTGTCATTAATATGCCGCCGTATTCATTTCTGTCTTCACTCATAAAAAGACACCTCCTACCAGATAGCCTTGGGAGGAGGTGAAATCTGACGGTTTTGATTATAAAGTGCATAGTTTCCTCTTTTTCATTATGCATCATCCGGAAGAATATGGATACCGGCACAGATTATGCATGTGGATCAATGAAACCGCCTGTCTGTGTGGTAATATTTGTATATTAGCGAAGTATTGGTGTTATATGCAGGAAATAGACGACCGGTATCCTGAATATGCGGAACCGTGGGAACCTGTCAAAGGCGGCAGACATCACAGCGGCCTGACCTTCTCACGTCCTTTGAAGTCGATCGCCGCAGCCAGAGCGATCACTCTTGCCGTGGCGGCGTCCCTTATTTTCGTCATGGCCTTGCCGGGTTTACGGGGCAAAGCACCCGAGCCGCCTGAAGAGGAGCCTGTCATCGTTGTGACGCCGAGTCCCGAACCTTCGGCTTCGCCGACACCTGAGCCGACTCCTTCTCCTTCGCCGGAAACAACGCCAACCCCTGAGCCTGAGCCGACGCCGACTCCCGTTCCAACGCCAACGCCGGTGCCCACGCCGGTTCCGACACCATGGCCGACGCCGGTGCCTACTCCGACTCCTGTGCCGATTCCGGTGCCGACACCCACTCCGACGCCTGTACCGACGCCTGAGCCGACTCCTTCTCCGACACCGATACCGACGCCCACTCCGACGCCGACGCCGGTACCCGAATATGAAGCGCCGGGATTCACGGATCTCGATACAGTTCATACATATGAGGAAGATCATGGCGAAGCTCTTGCCGATCTCTTCGATTATGCCTTTACGATACAGCTCAAAGACGCGGATACAGACAAGCCGCTGAATGTGAGACTGCAATACGGAAGTGCGGAAGGAAGCGGCTATACGGATGTCATGTCCGGCGGCGATACGCGAAGCACCCTTTCCTATAGCGGATCGGGAAGTGTCTGGAACGGCAATCTGCTTTATGACATGCGCTATGTCGATCCCGGTGAGAAAGCCGGAATTCTTCAGCAGATGCGGATTGTCTGCGACTATACGCTCAAAGACGGAACAGAAGGAACGATCTATTCGACGGACGTTGGAAAACTCTTTGCCTATGGCGGCCGGTATCTGAACGCAGAGTCGGGTGAATATAATGCAGGCGCTGCCGGGGAGAACGGAAGCCTGCATGCTGTATTTACAGCCGACACTTCGCTGGTAAGAAATACCGGAAAGCTGAGCACGGCGAAAGTCACGCTGAATCCGGGATACGGCGATGATTTTGATATCACAGACCGCTCAGACGTCACTGTAAACAATGACGGCACGATCTCCGTTACTTATCAGCTGAGAGGCGATGAGCCGCCTGCTGAGGAACAATATTACCTTGGACTTCGAATGACATATACCGACGCGGATTACGGCATGGATGACTGGCAGTCTTATTCCGATGTACGAATCGGCGTGCCGCATGCGGAAGTTCCCGAGCCTCCTGTCTTTACGGACGCAGAGGGAACACATGAAAAAACAGAATCCGCAGGCGTCATCACAGATCTCTTTGATTACGCATTTGCGATCGATCTCAACGACATCGACAAAGACGTGACGCAAACGCTGAAACTGCAATATGCGGATTACGGCAGCGGTGTATGGAAAGATGTCACGACAGAGGGAAGCACCCGCACTGTTGACTATACAGGAACAGCGGACGAGTGGACCGGAACCATGACATATAATGTCACCTCCTATGCCGAAGGCGATGGTGCGCACAGAGGTATTCTCCATAACGTGAGAATGGCATTGGATTACACATTGACAGACGGAACCGAAGAAACCGTTTATTCAACGGACGTGAAAGATCTTTATGCCTATGCGGGTGAATATCTGAGCGGCGAATCGGCGGAAGTCACAATCAACGCAAATCACCCGTATGGCATTCTGAACGCAGTCTTTAAGATCGACACAGCGCTAGTGAAAAGCACGGCAGCCGATAAGCTGTCTGTGAAATCGGTGCGTATCAATCCCGGCTATGACGAGGATATCGATATCACGGACAAAGCGGATGTGAAGTTTGAAACAGACGGAACTGTTAACATCACTTATGAAATGAACGGCGAAGAGCCGGAACAGGATGGCGAATACCGCATCACGCTGAAATTGAGCTATTCCGATTTCGACGGCGCCGTGGATGATTGGCAATCCTCTGCGGACACCAACTTCGACAAGCCGGTTTCTTATCATGCGCCGGAATTTGAAAACCTCTACAGCCTGCATACCCGCAATCCGGGTATCGACGAGGAATATTGGGATATGTTCGGCTATTTCTTTACGCTGAACCTGAATGACGCCGAAGCTTCCGGCCTTAAGGTCAGGCTTGAATATGACAGCTATGACGGCAGCGCGTGGAAAGACGTCCCTGCCGCCGCAGATACGGTCGGATCGCTGACGTATGAAGGCAGCGGGCCTGTCTGGGAATCAACGGAAGCAGACGAAAACATCCTGGTTTACGATATCTATGACATTCCTCCCGGCGAAAAGGAAGGCATGTTATGGTATGTGCGCATCGCATGCGATTACACATTCCCCGACGGCCGTACAGGCACGGTATATTCCACGGACAATTCAGCGCTGAGAAAACTCACCGCTTACAAAGGTGATTACATCGCGCCGCTTTCCGGATCATTCGACTTCATCAGGCAAAAGATACACGCGGTATATCAACTGGATACAGATCTGGTCAAAGACGCAGACGTGATCAGCTATGAAGATTCATCAGCCACCGATAAAACTGAATATTACGTCACATGGGAACTTCATCTGGAATGGGGGCCGGGCATGTATGAGAGACTGGATCTCGAGGGGACAGCGATTCCCGAAATCAAAGACGGACAGGCTGTCATCGATCTTGAGCTCAGCGATTTTGAAATCGATCGCGAAAAAGATTATGAGCTCGGTCTTGGACTGTATTATACGGAACAGGGCAGAAACATCGCTGCGTGGGAATCCTTTGCCAGAGTCAATTTACAGCTCATAAATATGCCTACAGGCGTCGTTACGCCCGCCGGCAAATTCTATCAGATCAACCGTACACAAGACACACGGAGGGAAATCAAATGAAAAAGGCTACATCACTGATTATCGGCATTATTGCCCTGGTGCTCATTGTCATTCTGGCAAATCCGAAACTTCTGCCTCTGCCTGCTGAGACAGTCAATTCCATGCTCGAGCTGCAGAAGGAACATCTGATGATTCAGCGCAGCACGATGGTTACCGGAGCTCGCATCCTTACCGCTGTGCTTGCGATGTGCATTCTGGTGGTGATCTATCTGATCATCGAGGCGATTCTTCATGCCATCGGCAATAAGAGCTCCAAATCCAGAACGGTCACGACGATGTTATGCGGACTGTTCAAATATCTCTTCTACATTATCGGCTTTGTCTGGGCGCTCAGCATCCTTGGCGTCAACACGACAGCGGTTCTTGCCGGCGTGGGCATTATCGGCCTGATCCTCGGCTTTGGCGCGCAGAGCCTGATCGAGGATATCATCACCGGTTTCTTTATCATCTTTGAAGGCGAATATGCCATCGGGGACATTATCATCCTCGACGATTTCCGCGGCGTCGTCCGTTCGATCGGTGTCAGGACAACCGTGATCGAGGATGCCGGCGGCAACCTCAAGGTGGTGAACAACTCCGATATCCGCAATTTCCAGAACAGATCGCGCAACGATTCCAAAGCACTTGTGACAGCGTCTGTCGCCTATGAAACGGATATGAAGTATCTCGAGAAAGTCATACAGCAGGCCATGGGTCCCATGTATGAGGCGCATAAGGATCTGTATCTCGGCGTGCCGGAATATCTTGGCGTGGAGGATCTCGCCGACAGCGGCGTGGTGCTCAAGTTCGCGGTGCCGGTCAAAGAGAACAATGTCTTCGCCGCCCAGCGCATGTTCAGAAGAGATCTCTTCGTGCTGTTTGGCGAAAAGAACATCACCATCCCCTTCCCCCAGGTCGTCGTTCACAAAGCGGAATAAGAACGCCTGTATTCATCGCTGAACAAAATGGCTTAAGGTGAAAAAAAGCATTCACCTTAAGCCATCTTTATTTGCGGCAATTTATACTGTAGCTAAGAAAGCCTGAAAATATGATTGCCAATGATCTTGCCCAGCCTATTGTACAGACTGCGTCAAAGGCTTACGTCAAAAAGTATGATCCCAATAAGACAACCTTCCAGGTTGTCTTTCATGAGCTCTGGAATCCTTTTCTCTCACTTTGCAAAGAAAAACTGATTACAATTCCGCAATACATCCTTTATGAAGTTGCACGTATGATCGCCTGTGGCACTCTTGATATGGGCTTTGAAGTTTATGAATGCCCAAACTGCCACAGGCATCATATTATCTGCTATACATGCAAAAGCAGGTTCTGTCCTTCCTGTGGTTCCAAAATGACCCGCGCAAGAGCGTACAGAATTTCAAAGTCCACTCTCGATGTCAATCACCGCCATATGGTATTCACAATTGATGAAAGAATCAGGTCTTATTTCTTCAGATATCCTGATTGGTTTAACTTCCTTTTTGACGCCGCCAAAGAAGCTATCTTCTATACCTTCATCAATGAGAAGTCTTCCAGGAAAAAAGCCAAAAAGAAGCGAAACCGGAAAAAGACTAAAGATCTTATTGTCCCGGGTTTTATCATTACCCTTCACACATATGGCAGGGATGCCGCATGCGATTACAAGCATAAGCAGGCTGTTAAATTTCGCCTTCTTAAGCAGAATCGCTTTAAGAATTATCATGATCGGCCGAAACATTACCGGCTGAGTCTGATCGATACTTTCGGTGTTGATCCGCTTCTGTGTACTTGCGGTTCTTACATGGAATTTGTCGACTCCTATGTTCCGCCGCGCTTCAGGGCTGGTGGTGAACCGCCGTAAGCAATTCCGGGTATCCGATCACATAACGTAGGATATTACGACGAGGTCCGGATGAACCTAGCTCATAAAGGGATGAAATCATCTGCGCGTCGACAACAAAACCTGGATATGCAGCAGACACATCCAGGCCCCAAAACCACTACAAGCGGCTAAAAAATGTGGAATACCTCCAACCACATTCAGAAGCAAGGCAGCACGGAGGATCCAGCAGGAAAACGGTGTTTAGGATTAATGACAGGAATCCGTATAATAGTGGTAATTACAATGTTGCTTCAAAAAAGACTGCTCGCCATATTGGTGAGCAGCCATTAGTTCATATCATCCTAAAGTGTCTAAATGCGTCCATAATCGCCTCTTCCTTTTCAAGCGGGCAATTAGGTACCCTCCCCTTTGCCGGTCTGTCTTTGAAAGTCATCTGCTTATCAATACCAACTTTATCCTTAATCTGAGCAATATACAGAGTCGATACGTTCATACCATACTTTTCTTTAATCCATCTCTGTATATTCTCATATGTCGGTTTGACCGGATGCATATGTTTCTTCTGATCTACTGTGATTCCGTCTGTATTTACCTTAATGGATACTGTCTCATCCTTGTGTGCAGATTCCCTAACGAGTAAGGCACACGTCTCGATGTGTTTTGTGAACGGGAAGTTGTCAACGGGGACTGCTTTCTGAACTCTGTACCCTGCTTTGGCAAACAGTCTGATATCGCGGATCTGAGTGACCGGATTGCATGATACATAGACGATTTTTTTCGGTGACAGTCTGTTCAGAGTGCAGATGAACGGTTCACTCATGCCGCTTCTTGGCGGATCAAGGAAGACGACATCCGGTTTTGCATCAAGTCTTTGAATAAAGCGCCCGGCATCTTCGGCAAAAAAGGATACATTTTCAATCCCGTTGAGCTTCATATTCTTTTCTGCATCTCTGATTGCCTGTTCATTGATTTCAACACCGATGACTTCTTTACATAGCGGTGCAGCACTTAAGGCGATGGTTCCGATGCCGCAGCACACATCCAGAACGGTATCGGTCTTTTTCAGCTGAGCCATTTCAAGGGCTGTATTGTAAATCACTTCGGTCTGCTCGGGATTGACCTGATAGAAAGACTGCGGTGAGATGCGGAAAAGAAGATTTCCGATCTGATCGGTGATATATCCTTTTCCGTAAACCACATCCGACTTTCTGCCGAGAATCATGGAAGTGTGTTCATGGTTGTAGTTGATGATGACCGTTTCAATTTCAGGATGAGCTTCCACCAGTTTCTTCACATAATTCTTTGAGGAAGGAAGTCCTTTGGAACCGATGACAATCACCAGCATCACCCTGCCTGTGCTTCTGGAAATGCGGATGTAGGCATGTCTCAGCACACCTCTGCCGGTATCCTCATTGTACGGTTCAATCTTGAAGGACTGTGCGAGGGTGCACATGGTTCTGAGAATATCATTGGCTTTGACATGCTGGATGAGGCACATCTTTGAATCGATCAGGCGGTGGCTGTTTTCCTCATACAGACCGGCATGGATCTGATTGTATTTGTCATTGTAAAAAGAGGCATAGATCTTGTGTCTGTAATGATAAGGATCTTTCATCCCCTTCACTTCATCCACTTTGATCTTTCCGAAGAGCTTCTGAACATATTCATGTTTGTTCAGAAGTGTCTTTTCATATTCCTCATTGATATATGCGCATCCGCCGCACTTTTTATAAATGGGACAGTATTTCACAGCTTCACCTCTCTCAGAGAATGCACAACATTCTCACATTTTTCTTTCAGCACATCAAAGGACTGATGCCCGCATGCGACCAGAATACAGTCTTTGATGCCGAGCGCATCCGCTGTCTCTTTGTCATGAACGGTATCGCCGATGTAAACGCACTCTTCAGGCGTGACATCACTGTTTGCCATCCAGTTTTCAGCCATCTGGATCTTGGAGAATGCCAGAGCATTGTCAATGCCGAGAATCTCGTCAAAATAATGCGCGATGTGCAGCTTGTGGCACTGGTCAATCAGGGCATCATGTCTGGAAGCGGAAAGAATAACATTCCTGTTTCCTTCGCTGATGGACTGTTCAATCAGTTCTTCAAAGCCATCGACAAGCGTGCATGTGTCAAAGCCCGCATCATAAAGGTCATTGAATTCAACCGAGATATCCTCATAGGTTTCATTTTCAAATGTATAGCCGATCTTGTAATAGTAATTGATGACCGGAAAGCAGAAAAGTTTCTGATAATCCTCACGGGTATAATCCGCAAACATATGCCGCCGTCTGAGCATTTTCTTTTCAGCATTCAGACAAAGATCCAGGTCATCGATAATCGTTCCGTTGAAATCCCATATCACTGTTTTCATGAAATGCATTATATCAAAAAGAGAGAGATGAAGAATCCCTCTCTTTGCAATAAGGTGTTTTAAGATGCTTTCTTTGTCTTTTCAATCCAGAGCGAAACACTTGCATCGCTCGGCATTCTCCAGTCGCCTCTTGGTGAAAGTGTGACGGAACCGACTTTAGGACCGTCCGGCAGACAGCTTCTCTTGAACTGCTGATGGAAGAAGCGGTTGTAGAAGCGGATCAGTGCTTCACGGATGGTTTCGAATTCAACCTCCGCAAATGCGATTGACGCATAGGCAAGAATCTTCTCAGGCTCAAAGCCGTATCTCATGACATAGAACATGAAGAAGTCATTGAGATCGTATTTGCCGATCTTCTCTTCCGTCTTCTGGGCAATCTGACCGTCTTTGTTCGGTGTGAGCTCCGGTGAGATCGGTGTGTCGACAATGCTGAGGAGAATGTCTTTGAGATTGTCGTCATTGCATGTATATGCATAGGAGCGGCAGATGTACTGAACCAGTGTTTTGGGAACCGATGCATTGACGCCATACATGGACATATGGTCGCCATTGTATGTGCACCAGCCAAGGGCAAGTTCGGAAAGATCGCCGGTGCCGACAACCAGGCCGTTTTCCATATTGGCCGCATCCATGAGAATATAGGTTCTCATGCGTGCCTGCGCGTTTTCATAAGTGATATCGCCTTCACCCTGATAATCTGTTCCGTGGCCGATCTCTTCCAGATGCGCCTTGACGCCTCTGCCGATGGGCACTTCACGGATATCATCCGCCAGCGCCTTCATCAGATTGACCGCGTTGTTGTATGTCAGTGAGGTCGTATTGCCTTCATTGGGCATTGTGTATGCGATGATGCGGATATCGGGAACGATCTTCTTTGCTTCATGGCAGACAATCAGTGCCAGTGTGCTGTCAAGACCGCCGGAGATACCGATGACCAGTGTCTTGATATTTGTCGCACGTACTCTTGTGGCTAAGCCATGTGCCTGGATCTGTAAAATCCTGCGGCATCTTCTGCCTCTTTCCGCGTCATCCGCCGGCACAAACGGATTGCGCGGAATCGGATAGTTTTCTTTGATCAGAAGTTCTTTTAATTCTGTTGTATTGATTTCATACGAACCGAGCGCCTGCACATTCAATTCAATGAAACGGTAATCGTTGACCTCCGCATTGATGAATGTGTTCTGATGAGTGCGGTTGTACACGCATGTCTCAAGATCGAGCACCGCTGTTTTGACATAAGTCGGTGTGTCAAAGATCGAATCGGAAAGAATCTTTCCGTTTTCAGCGATCAGTGTATGGCCGCCGAAGACAAGATCGGTTGAGGATTCGCAGACACCTGCTGAGACATAAATGTAATCACAGTAACAGGAAGCGCTCTTGGAGGCGACCATTGTTCTGCGGTAATCCTGCTTGCCGATCACTTCATCGCTGGCCGAGGGATTGACGACGATATTCGCACCCGCACTGCATGCATGTGTACCCGGAGTATCGGGAACCCATAAGTCTTCACAGATTTCAGCAGCGATTTTCGCACCGCTCTCCTCATTGAAACCGATGATATCCCAGCCGAAAGGAATCTCGTTTCCTTTGAGATTCAGGGTTCTTCCCTTGATCTTGCGGCCGCTGGAGAACCATCTGGTCTCATAGAATTCACTGTAATTGGGAATGTGGAATTTCGGTACAACTGCCTTGATCTGTCCTTCATTGACAAAGACGGCGCAGTTGTAAAGAGCGTTGTTATAGCGTAACGGTGCGCCGATCACAGCACATACGCCGGGCAGCTTTTCGGTTTCCTTTGCAATCCTGAAGAGCTGATCTTCCGCTTCATCAAGAAGTGCCTTCTGACCGAAGAGATCGCCGCATGTGTAAGCGGTGATGCACAGCTCCGGAAAGACGATCAGTCCGCAATCGCTGTATTCATTCATGATCCGGATGATTTCATCCGTGTTGTATACGGGATCGGCAACCCTTAAAGCCGGTACCGCGGCGGCTGCCTTGATCATTGTGTTTTTCATTTGGAATCAGTCCTTTCCATCCAGATAATGTCTGATTTCTTCCGGAACCATTGTGTTCATCTGCTTTTCAAGATCACGGATCTGTGTATACAGTGCCCGCACCTTTGAAGAGGAAACATCCTGGTAATCAGAAGGTGTGTGAATGATTTCAATATATTGTGAAATGGTGCTGAGATAAGGATCTTCCGCGATCATTTTCTCAACCGGCTCATTGCTGCGGACCATACAGCAGATGCCAAACTGCGTGCAGATCTCATCAACGAATTTCCATCCGTGCGCCAGCTCAGGAAGCTTGTCTGAACCAAACAGCAGTCTGCATGTATACCCCTGTTCTTTGAGATATTTCATCGTGGTATAGGTGCGGGGCTGTTCTGAAGCTTTGATCTCGTAATCGCTGACTTCCATCCACTCATGAGCCTTTGCGCATTCTTTCAGCATGGCAAGCCTGGTCTCATCATCAAAGGCAAAATCCTTTTTCTGATCATCCGTGATATAGCGCATCTTGCTCGGCACAAAGATCACCTTGTCAAAGCCGGCTGCCTTTCTGGCAAAATCCGCCAGTTCGATATGCGCAATGGTGGGAGGATTGAATGCACCGCCGTAAACCAGCGCTCTCAAATTCTGCCTCCGTGCAGTTTTGCATACAGTTCGCTTCTGACTTCAGCAACCTTGAGCGTCAGATCTACATAATGCTGATGCGGCATTTCCGGACGCAGTTCACTCTCCCAGACCTTGTTTTCAATCTGATCGCGGATATAGGCTTTCTTTGTTTCAATATCGGGCAGATCAATCACAAGCTCGCCGCCAATCATATGAGGAACCAGCAGTTTTTCGATATGGTATGCATGAATGGTTCTTCTTACATGGTATGCATCGGGATCAAGGTTGATGACTTCAATGTCATCGCCGTCTTTGAACTCTTCTTCATCCAGGGCAATGATATCGCACTGTCCCTTGCCTTCTTCATCAAACAGACGCCATGCCATCAGTTTGCCCGGGATGATTGCCTTGGATACGGAATCGGAGCATTTCATCTTCGGTGTATAGGAGCCATCCGCCTCTTTGACAGCCACAAGCTTATAAACGCCGCCAAAGACAGGATCGGATGCACTGGTGATCAGATTCTCACCGACGCCATAGGAATCAAAGTGAGCACCTTCATAGATTTCCATGTTGATCATCTTCTTTTCATCCAGAGAGTTGGAAGCGACCAGTTTGATATAAGACTTGCCAGCTTTATCGAGTGCTTTTCTTAAACGCTTGTAGCCGCGGGCAAGGTCACCGGAGTCAATTCTTGCACTCTTGACGCGTCTGTTGGGATTATCCGGATACTTCTCAATCAGATAGTCATCGATCTTCAGCAGGTTCGGCAGACCGCTTTCAAAAATGGAATATGTGTCAAGCAGTAAGGAAACATTGTCGGGATAGACATCCGCATAAGCCTTGAATGCATCAAATTCAGTCGGGAAAAATTCAATAAACGAATGGGCAATCGTACCTACGGCCTTGACGCTCGGTCCGAATTTCATCTCTGCCAGGCAGTTTGCTGTACCGATGCAGCCGCCGAGAATCGAAGCATAGGCGCCATCATTGCCTGCAGATTCACCCTGGGCACGTCTTGTGCCGAATTCCATGACGTTGCGCGGTCTGTGGATGTTGAGACCGGTGATTCTGGTTGCCTTTGTGGCAATCAGTGTATGGAAGTTCATGGTCTGAAGCAGATATGTCTCAATCAGAATGGCGCCGACCATATCGCATTCGATACGGACCATCGGCACCTGCGGATAGGCAACTGTGCCTTCCTTCATCATGTACACATCGCCCTTCCACTTGTAAGTTCTCAGATATTCGCAGAATTCTTCACTCATTCCCTTATAGCGTAACCATCTGATATCACGGTCTGTGAAATGATAGTTCTGCAGGAATCTGATCAGCTTTCTTTGTCCGCAGCTGATCGCATATCCGAGGTTGTCCGGATTCTTTCTGAAGAACATATCGAATACCATGACAACATCACGGTATCCGTTGACGAATAAGGCATTGGCCATTGTGAATTCATAGAAATCGGTAACCATGGCCGGGTTATCGTAATCTTCATCAGGCAGATAAGGTTCAACTTTGATTTCGCTCATGATCATCTTCTCCTCTTATTTGATCTCAAACTGACATGATGCAAGCACATCCAGGGCTGCTTCATGTTTTGCAGGTGTTACGCCTGCGCATGCATTTTTTACAACTGACATCGGCGTACCGTTCAGGGCGGCTCGTGCCATGAGGCAATTGGAAATCACACAGATATCCGTGCATAAGCCGCAGAATGTCAGTGACTCAGGCTTTTCGCTTTTCAGTAACTCAATCAGCTTTTCACTGCCGAAGGTCGGCTTCTCAATGATGATTGCATTTCTCTTTTTCAATGCCTCATTTACCTCAGCATTGATCTGCCATCCCTCTGTATCCTTCACGCAATGAATGACAGGCAGATACTTTCCTTCGTAGGTTTCCATGTAGTCTGTTCCATGGGTATCCATGGTTGCGATCACGGTGTCAAACTGTTCATCATTGATCAGATCAATGACAGGCTGTACGGTCTTCTCAGCTTCCTTTGTGCCGAGTGCCATGTTGATGAAATCATTCTGCATATCAACAACAATCAATACATTTTTCACAGGTTTTCCTCCATATAGCTGTAAAGCGGATTGAATCGATAGAGTGCGGCATATTTGCCGCTGACTTTCTTTTTTGTGCCGGTTTCAATCAGCATCCTGCGGATATCGCGGCGGAAGTTGCCGGTATCCGTTTTTCTGCCGATCACTGCTTCATATGCATTCTGCACTTCTCTCAGCGTGAATTCCTCCGGCAGAAGATTGAAGAGAATGCCGGTTGAAGCAGCCCGGTGCTGCACCTGATCCATCGCCATATTGATGGCTTTGATATGATCGGCCGCAAGCTTTGCATTGGACTCACTTTCGTTCAGACTTGAACTCGTGCGGACGTAATTCTGATTGACCCGGTCAATGACATCATAAACAATCTTCACACCGTTATCTTCGCATTCAAGAATCACCTTTGAACTTCTTCCTTCCGCATCCGTTGAAATGATGTTTTTGGAAATGGTGAACCAGCCGGCATCGGCCGCATCATCGCCTGCCCTTGTGTGACGTATATTCTCCTCAGGAGTCAGGGAAAGATATGCGGTTGTGATGATTCTTGTGCGCGGATCACGGTCTGTCTTTCCGAATGTATAAAGCTGACGGAAATAGGTATCGCTTGTGATGTTGGTTTCTTCGGCAAGCTCACGCTTGACAGCCGTTTCCATGTCTTCATCAAAATTGATGAATCCCCCGGGCAGTGCCCAGTCATTGATGAACGGATGATCCTTGCGTCTGATCAGAAGAATTCTCAGCTTCGCATTAGAAACAGTCATCAGAATCATATCGACCGTATTGCTCGGTCTTCTGTATTTTGTCTCATCGTATTCTGCCAGAAATTCTTCGAGTGTCTGACCTCTGGCATTGACATTATTCATAGGCTCTTCTCCATATAGTCATTTTGACTATATCTATCATATGACTTAGCTCATCACGCGTCAACCACAAAACGAAAAAACCGGTTTCCCGGTCATATTTCATCATTCGTATGCAGTGTACTTGTCGCTTTTTCCCCTTGCCTTTTCAGCCGGATATTTCTTTTCATTCTGCGCACATTTCGCATTGATGATTTCATCCGGATCGACATTCAGAACATCCGCCATCTGCAGGCAGTAGTTCATTACATCGGCAAGCTCTTCACATACATGTTCACGGTCAAATTCCGTATCGCTCCACTGAAAGCATTCGAGCAGTTCGGCAGCTTCAATGGAAATGCACTTGGCAAGATTGACCGGCGTGTGGTATTTGTGCCAGTCTCTGTCATCCGTGAATTTTCTGATTCGTTCAATTGTACTGTCCTTGATCATCATTTCCTCCTATTGAAAAAGGATGGATCGCTCCATCCGTATTATTTTCTCTTCATTCTTGTATATTTGCGGCCGAGGTTCATCTTCAGGAATTTCAGAAGAACTTCCTTGTCCTGATTGGAGAAATCGAGCTCCTTGGTTGTATAATCATCAGGCTTTTTCTCATTCTGTGATTCGACCATGAAATAGACTGCAGTGTGGTTCTTCTCTTCTCTGTAGTCATAGGCTCTGACTTCACTCCAGGGATAGAATTTGCCGGCTGAAACAAGACCTTCTTCACCAACTCCGTCATGGACAGCCATGAAGGCTGTAACCGCAAGCAGAGTTGCACCGATTCGCAGATAATCCCATGTTGTGTTTGTCTGTGTTCCCATGAACAGCGACATCATGGAAAGCAGACCGAGAATCAATACCATGATACGCAGATAGCCCCACTGCTGGTCCTGGATCATGATGTATTTGTGGATTCTTGCCCACCTGATCAGCATGACGATACCGAATACGGTAAATGTTGCCGCAATAATAATATTCAGATAAATATTCATAGACTCATTCCTCCTGTCCTCGTATAGGGCAGATAACAGAAGGTATTATATCACGTCATGATTGTTTTTCTTACCATCAGGCAATAAAATATTACACATGGTCAAAAAGGATATCCGCATGGTCGCTTTCGATTGCGACGGCACATTGTTTTCAAAACACGGCTGCATTTCAGAATACGGTCTTGAAATACTGCATGAAATGAGAAACAGAAATATCAGAGTTGTCATCTGCACCGGCCGCCCTCTTTATTCCATACGAAATACGATGCCTGAAGGCAGCTATGACTATGCAGTCTGTGAGAACGGTCAGACTGTCGCAAAAGCAGACGGAACGATCATTGACAGAAAAAGAAATCTGAATCCCGAAGAAATCAGGGAAATCACATCGAAATGCGAGAAATACAGAGTCATGATGTCATGCGCCTATGATGATGAATTTCATCATTTCACTTCCCGCCGCCATCATCTTTATGTTTCATCCATCCAGCATCTCAAGAATATTGCAAGAAGGATGCTGGGCAGAAGGCTCTGGTCGGATGATATGGATTCCGACTATGCAAGACTTGCGCATTATGATATTTCCAAGATCTGTTTTACCGGTATCCCTTCAGTTCTGAGAAAACTCGCCGCTTCATTTGATTCAGAAAAATACAGCATTCTCTTCACATCCCCGGGCTGGCTGGAAATCCAGCCTTACGGGATCTCCAAAGGTGCCGGGCTCAGAAAGCTGATGGAAACCGAACAGATTGAGAGAGACCAGTGCGCTGCGGTCGGGGACGGGGAAAATGATCTTTCGATGATCATTGAGGCAGGAACCGGCGTTGCGATGAAGAATGCAATGAGCACTGTCAAAGACGCGGCAGATATGATTACCGAATACTCCTGTACGGAAGACGGTGCAGTCAGATGGGTCAATGATCATATTTTGCAAAAACATAGCTAAACCCGCCTGTTTGAAGTAAAATAGTATAGGCAGGAGGCGCTTCATGAGACCGGATGATTTTCTTCCATATCTGACAAAATTCGTATCGGTAAGACTGGAAGACGGAACAACCGATGCAGGCTATATTGCCAATCCGAATGACTTCAAAAATTATCCGGATGACAATATGAAAGTCAGACTGATCAACGGACTGTTTCAGACAGACATCGACATCAGCCGCATCCGCAGTATCACTCCGGTGCAGCGTGAAGACACAACAAAGATCCCGATCGTCGGATTTGACGATGAGCCGGTCACAACAAGAAGCTCGAATGAAAGAACTGAGGAACTCAGTCTTGAAGATCAGCTTGATGCACTGGTTGATGGAAACCTCTTCGACTTCCCTGATCTGGATGAATTGCTGGACAAATGAAAACCGCAGAGTCTGCGGTTTTTTAGTTTCACTCAATGATATATTCGGAACCGATGGAATTGTTGATGACACCGCCCGGTTCTTCAAAAAACAGATTGTAAGTATAAATCAGTTTTCCCGTATCATAGCGGTAGCTGTACTGAACCGTCTCTTCGAGGAATTTGTCCCCTTCGCCTAATTCATATTCTTCCTGAACGGTGCTGTTTTCAAAGTTTCTGACTTTTTCTTTCAGTTCTTCTTCATTCGCTTCACCGCTCATATTGGCATAGAAGATATTTCTGATCCGGTTATTTTCGATACTGCATACAATCGTACGGTCGGTCGCAATTTCACCGATGTCATATCTCATCTGCAGCATGCCTGTACTTTTTTCATCATCGAAGAAATGGATCATCATCTGCCATTTCGAGAGATCACATTCAGGGTGATCTTCCTTGATCACTGCAAGTACTTCTGAAGGGATCAGTTCTTCCCTGCAGGCACACCATTCCGTTTCCTCAAGCTCTTCTGCATTCAGATCAGCGCTTTGACGCTCTGGCTCGGTCGGCTCAGGGTTATCGGCTTCACTCAATGTGTGACCGATTTTCAATAATGTCTTTTCCGCTTCATAGACTGAATTATATCTTTCTCTGTCGGAAGGGACTTCATTTTCAACATATTCTTCATATTCCTTCTTCAGATTCTCATCATAGGGCCTGTCATCAAGGAATTCAGACAGCGTCAGAGTGCCGTCTTTCTGGGCATATGCCATGAACATATATGTCTTGCCTTCAACCGGCATTTCGGTATCTTTTCTGTAATCGGATTCAATCAGCATTTCCGTGCCGTTATCATCAAATCCGCCGAGCTTTTTCGCTTCGATCTGTTCAACCAGAGAGCCTTTGATATTTTCAATCACCTGAATCTCATAATAGCTGTAATAATCTGACTGCTTTGATGTCATTTTGATGTGATTGCTTTTGACTTTCGTGACTTTTCCCGCAAAGATATAATCCACCGTACCTGCATAGACATAGGGATCATTTTCATCAATTGCGATATCGACATTTGCAAAGTATTCTTTTTTTCCGTTCGGCTCAACCACTTTTTCGCGCGGTGCACAGGCGCATAGCAGAGCGGCTGCCAGACATATCATCAGTTTCTTCATCAGGAATCCTCCTAATATTATTGTGTACAGAAAATCTGTTTTATTTCAGCTCATCTGAACTTGATGACATATTTATCAATCATCACCGGTTTTTCAAATCCCCAGTCTTCTTCAATATCCGTATATCGTTTTTCAAATCCGGATTTCAGTGCCGCGGCAGCCGAAGCTTTGTTTGCCTGCATGATGTGTGCGGTGATAATGCGGATATCAGCCTCATGAAGCAGATAATCGATCATCATTTTTTCAGCTTTTTCGCAATGCCTTTTCCCCAGTATTCCTTCATCAGTCTGAGGCCGACGGAAACTTTTCTGTGTTCGGGTTCATAGGCATAGAATTCGGCAATGCCGGTGAATTCGCCGCTTTCCTTCAGATAAACGCCCATCAGAATGCTATCTTTTGTGTCAAAGCATTCTTCATCCATTTTTGCAATCACTTCATGCTTGTCTTCATATTTCTTTTCAAACAGAAATGCCGGAACATATGTATAGACTTCATCTTCGCTGCACATATGTGCAAGTGCATCCGCATCACAATCGCTCATTTTATGAATCACAAGATCATCGCCTTCGATATACGGATATTGATCAAATAAATCTGCGTGTTGTATATGTTCAGTTTTTTGTTTCAAATGAGCGTACATTGCGGATTTCAATCGTGATTGTTCCGTCATCCTTGCGTACAAACTGAATGACGGAAGGATCATCGGCAAATTCACTCGGGAATGTGATTTCGACTCCGGTATCCGTCTTGATCTTCTGCTTTTTCAGGGCCGCTGATGCAGTTCTTTTCGGCAGCTCCACTTCTTTGGGAAGAGTTTTCTGTTCAGCTTTTTTCAGAAAGACTTCTGCCATTTCCGGCTCATCCTCAAATACTTCATCAACAAGTTTTTTCGGTGAGAAAGCCATCTGTTCACTGACGCTTTCCTGAATATGATTTTTGACTCTGCCCAAAAGCACCGCCGGGTTTTCATCAAATTCTTCAGCGACTTCAGCCGTAATTTCCTTCACTGCCGCAATCACTTCCTTATGTGAGATTCCTTCTTCTGATTCAAGGAATCTGTCGCTGATGATTCTGGCATCATCCTTCCACTTTCCTTCATCGACCATTTTGATGTCATGATTCAGAAGGTTGATCAGTGCAAATGCAGTCAGCGGCTTTGAGAAAGCCGGAAGTGATGAATGGTTGAAAGAGATTGTATTGAAAATTCTGCCGTCTGCGATATCGGAAAGATAAGTCATCGTCTCGACTTCTTCCAGAAAGACAATTGCCAGATACGGCACATCATCATCCCTGAAATCGATGAAGAGACTCTCAAAAGAACGCGCTTCTTCATTTTCGACATAAGAGACAAAATCCTTCAGAACATCTGCCGAAAAATCAGGAAGGTTCTGATGGTTTGAAAAATAATCATTCAATTTTGATTCAAATGCACTGCCCTCTATGAAGGAAGCATTTCTTGCCCGCATGTCATTGCGGCAGCGGGTCACATATTTTGAGACATATTTTTCGATATTCTCATCTTCCAGATCCAGTGTCCTTTCAGACAGTAAAATCTGATGCCTGCGGCCGTCCAGCACATGCAGGATTGCGGATTGTATTTCGACACCGCGGCTCTGTATTTCAAGTTCGTCATTCATTTCACTCATGAGTCACCTCTGTTTTTTTATGCCTGTCAATTATACACCAAACAAAAAAGAGGCACACCGTCAGGCGTGCGCTCTTCCTTGTTATTTGACTGATACGATGTAATGCTCGTCATCCGCATCAACCAGGACTGTATGTCCGGCGATATCAGGATTTTCGAGAATCACTTTTGCGACTTCCGTTTCCACTTCACGCTGGATGTGACGCTTCATCGGACGGGCACCATACAGCGGATCGACACCGCAGGCAATCATTCTCTGTTTTGCCTTCTCTGTAACTTCAAGGGCAATATCCTTTGTTTCAAGACGTTCTTCAAGCTGTCTTAAGAACTTCTCGGCAATCTTCACAAGAACACTCTCATCCAGTGCATTGAAGACGATGATTTCATCAATTCTGTTGATCAGCTCAGGCTTGAAGAATTTATGAACTTCATCAAGGTAATGCTGCTCACGCGCTTTGGCGTCAGTTTCAAATGCATACTGGGAACCGAGGTTGCTGGTCATGATGATAATCGTATTCTTGAAATCGACGGTCACACCCTTTGAATCGGTGATTCTGCCGTCATCAAGAATCTGCAGCAGAATGTTGAATACATCCGGATGAGCCTTTTCGATTTCATCGAGAAGCACAATGCTGTAGGGGCTTCTGCGCACTGCTTCGGTGAGCTGTCCGCCCTCTTCATAGCCGACATATCCGGGAGGAGCACCGATCAGTCTGCTGACCGAGAATTTCTCCATATATTCGGACATATCGATTCTGACAATCTTCGATTCATCATCAAACAGCTGCTGTGCAAGTGCCTTGGCAACTTCTGTCTTGCCGACGCCGGTCGGGCCTAAGAACAGGAATGAGCCGAGCGGTCTGTTTTCATCCTGGATTGCCGCCTTGGAACGCATGATCGCATCCGATACAAGACGGAGTGCTTCCGGCTGTCCCATAACACGTTTTTCAAGAACTTCCGGCAGGTGGAGAATCTTCTGACGTTCGGTGCTCATCAGTCTTTCGACTTCGATATGCGTCCATCTGGAAACGATTTTCGCAATCATATCTTCATCGACAACCTGACGGATCATTCTGTCGGCTTCTGCCTTGTCAGCTGCAGCGATCCTCTTTTCAAGGGTCGGAATCGTATCGTATTTCAGCTTCGCAGCGCGCTCGTAATCAGCGTCGTTCTGCGCCTGTGTTAAATCAAGTCTTGCTTTTTCGAGCTGTTCCTTGGTATCCTTCAGAGCATCGAGTTCCTTCTTTTCCGCCTGCCACTTGGAGAAGCGGACTTCCTTCTTTTCATTGAGGGAAGAAAGCTCTTTTCTGATTTCTTCAAGACGCTCCATTGCCTTCGGATCATTTTCATCCTTCAGGGAAGTTTCCTCAATCTGAAGTGTCATGATCTTTCTGGAAAGCTCATCCAGTTCACCCGGCATGGAATCCATTTCCACACGGATTCCGGCACAGGCTTCATCAATCAGGTCGATTGCCTTGTCAGGAAGGAATCTGTCGGTGATATAACGGTTGGAAAGTACAGCAGCCGCAATGATCGCCT
>JAUNEN010000130.1 GCA_030525525.1 Erysipelotrichaceae bacterium | reverse complement strand
CGAATCCCCTATGCTCCAGTACCATTTTTGTTAAAGAATCCTTATAAACTGGCGGTTTTAAGGGTTCTTTTTCTTTTTGTAAAGTCGATCAAAGTGGGGTACTGCGGGGTACTAACTTCATTAGAACTTGATTTTTCGGTGTTCTCCGCAGAATCACCGTCCAAAATGTGCTTCAACTCTTCCAGATATTCATCAGACCGGGCGTGAGTATAATAACGAAGGTTTGTCTCAACCGAGTGACCCAGAAGTTTTGCTCGTTCAGGAGCTTCCAGACCTTTCGGAATCAGAACATATGAATTAAGAGCCATACCTGGAGGCAGATGATGACAGATATGTAAGGTTATATTGCGCCAAGAAAGAAATTGAGTATGAGAAGAGAAGGCTTCGGCATGAGTTGGAAGAAATCCAATTTGAATACAAAGAATTAGAAGGAACTAGCGATACTGACGGGATGGTCTGAGATATATTGTCTTTCAGTATATGTTTAAGCAATAAACTTAGGTGAAATAAACCTTTATTGTAAGGATAATGAAAGGTAACTCTCCGTTTTCTCTGATAATCTTCTGGCTCCTATTGAAATGATAGGGTTGTCAGGAGTTTTTGTTGTATTTCACGCATAGCCGTTACAGCGGAAACGCCACAGCATCCTGATACAGCTTTTTCAGTACCTCGATAAAGGAAGACAGGCTCTTCCTGCTGTCCGTCTTGTGGGTGCACAGGACGCATGAAAATGATTCTTTACATTCAAACGGGATCCAGGCAAACTGCCCGCTGTGGTCATTCAGGAAACCTGGGGCCAGACAGACTCCCAGACCTGCAGCCACATTGGTGAGGGTGGTATCATGATCCGGACTGTTAAAATACTGTACCTTCCCGGAATTGATCAGCCGGTGCTGAACAGCTTTCAGGGCAGTCGGAGATCCTCCGCCTATCATCAGCGTCCGACCAAATAGATCCTCCTCACGGATACTATTTTTCTTTGCAAGCAGATCGTTCTTATCCGTGATCAGGTAGATCCGACTCTCGAACAGATCATGGACTCTCACACCTGCGAGCTGCTTCGTCTGCTCCTTCAGGGCAAACAGGATATCGGCTTCATTTCTGAGGAAGCTCTCAACACCGTTCTCATATTGAAATACAGGAGTAATCTGCACATCGGGATTGGTCTTGCCAAAAAGGCGAATGGCTTCCGGAAGAAAATATACTGCCTGTCGGACCATCATGCTGATGGAGATATTGTCTTTGTATTTCGCGCTGAAATTCTGCCCTTGTTCTATGGCTCTCTTCAGGTCTTCCCGCATGCCAGCCAGAAAGGATACAAACTGTTCTCCAGCCGGTGTCAGTGCCGCACCTTTCCCATTGCGTTCAAAAATAGTAAAACCGATTTCTTCTTCCAGAAGCCGGATTTGATAGGAAAAAGTGGGCTGGCTGGTAAAGAGATTATCCGCAGCCCGGCTGAAATTCAAGGTGTGTGCCAGTTCGATGCAGTAGTCTATTTGCTTAGTAGTCATGATATACCTCGTTATTTAATTTTTAAATTAAGTATAGGATATTTCGATTAGACTTTGCAAGAGACATTTTGTAAAATTCGATCAGACAAAAGAAAAACAGATTGTTTTTGAAACGGAGGAAACGGTAATGGCAAAAACACTGATTGCATATTTTTCAAGAGCAGATGAAAACTATTTCGGAGGCGCGATGCGCTATGTGAAGGTTGGGAATACGGAGATTGTTGTGGGTGTTATGAAGGACTTGATCGAAGCAGACACGTTCAAAATCGAGATGAAGGATCCTTATTCTCCCGTTTACATGACCTGTATCGAGGAAGCAAAGAAGGATCTTCGTGCAAAGGCACGGCCGGAACTGGTATCCATGCCGGGGAGCATTGATGAGTATAATACCATCATACTTGCCTATCCGAACTACTGGGGGACGATGCCGATGCCTGTCTTTACTTTCCTGGAAGCGTTTGATTTCTCCGGAAAGACCATCCTTCCGCTTTGTACCAACGAAGGCAGCGGGATGGGAGGCAGTGAAAGGGATATAAAGAAAGCCTGCCCGGGAGCGGACGTTAAGAAAGGCCTGCCTGTCACAGGGAGCCAGGCAGCGGATTCCAGGGCAGACGTAGAGAAGTGGCTGTCAGCAAACGGACTGCTGTGAGGAGCAGAAGGAATGGTGGATGAAAAAGAAACGATCCGGGAAATGTACCGGAAGTATTGGAAATGCATGATCACAAAGGATACGGATGGCTTGCGCGACCTGATGGCGGACGACTATTACCTGCTTCATATGACTGGGGTAAAGCAGTCTGCCGAGGTGTTTCTGAAAGGCCTGCTGGACGGCACCTTCAATTACTATTCTGCGGATCATGACAGCATCGAAGTCTCCCTGAATGGAGATCAGGCAACCATGACCGGCAGAAGCCGGGTAATGGCCGCCGTGTATGGCGGCAGAAAAAGCGGCTGGCGGCTGCAGGGCGATTTTACACTACGTAAAGAAAACGGGAACTGGAAATTCACCAGCTCAAATGCATCAATTTATTGAGGAGGAAATGAAAATGGAATATATCACTTTGAATAACGGATTGAAATGCCCGGTGGTCGGGATTGGAACATTTATGCTTTCCCCAGCTGAAGCTGAAAACAGCGTACGGGAAGCTCTGAAGATAGGTTACTCGCTGGTCGATACTGCCAACGCTTATGTGAATGAGAGAGCCGTAGGCCGTGGCATGAAAGACAGTGGTATGAAACGGGATAACATTTTCCTGTCCACGAAGCTCTGGCCGAGCGAATATGAGAATGAAACAGCTGTTGATGAAACTCTTGAACGTCTGGGTGTGGATTACGTAGATCTTCTCTATATCCATCAGCCTGCAGGGAACTGGCTGGCCGGGTACCGCCAGCTTGAAAAAGCGTATAAAGAAGGCAAAGCGAAGAGCATAGGCATTTCCAACTTTGAAGGGAAGTATATCGAAGAACTGGAGAAAAAGTGGGAAATCGTTCCTCAGTTCATCCAGGTTGAGGCACATCCTTATTTCACTCAGCCGGAACTCAGGAAGACGCTCGACAGGTATGGGATTAAACTGATGAGTTGGTATCCGCTGGGGCATGGTGATAAGTCCCTGATCAGTGAGCAGGTCTTTGAGCAGCTGGGCCAGAAATATGGAAAGACCCCGGCACAGGTAATCCTTCGCTGGCATACTCAGATGGGCTTTGCCGTGATCCCGGGCAGCAGGAACGTGGATCATATCAGGGATAACCTGGATATCCTTGACTTTACCCTTACGGATAAAGAGATGGAAGAAATCGCAAAGCTTGACAAGGGTGTGCGCTATTATCACCGCACGGATGAACAGCTGGTGCAGTTTGCAGGGTGGAGACCGGAGTTTGAAAAGAAATAAATATATTTGAAAAGCTTAAAAATGGGGAACCTGTCGATATGATGTCAGAAGAGTATCTGCCGGCCATTGCGGAGCTGCAGAGGGCGGACAAGGCACTGTTTCATCTGAATCACGCGGAGCCGCATTCAGAAGAACAAAAGAAGGCATTTGAAGAACTGTTCGATGGATCGATGCCGGAAGGTATCGGGATTTTTACGCCGACGCAAATAGACTTCCCAAAACAGATCACGTTCGGTAAAAATGTATTCATCAAGTCTGCATGGATAAGATCGGGAGAGAAGATACAAAAAATACAGGAGAGATACTCAAAAAATTCTATATGGAGGTTAATGTAGTGATGAAAAAATATAGGAAGATACTTTCAAGTCTTGTGCTTGTGATCGGCATACTGTTTAGCATGACAGTTTATGGAAGTACAGAAAGTGGATCAGAAGAAAAACAGTCCGATGCTGATATTCTGGTTGTATATTTTTCCAGGACGGGAGAGCAGTATAATGTGGGCGAAATCGATAAAGGGAACACAGCGATCATCGCAGAGATGATTGCGGATGAAACCGGAGCGGATACCTTTGAGATTCTGCCGGAAGAGGATTACTATCCGTACACTTATGCTGAACTGACGGACGTGGCAATGCAGGAGCAGAGGAAAAATGCCAGACCGGCCTACGCGGGAGAGGTACCCGATCTTGACCAGTACAAGACCGTATTTATTGGTTCACCGGTATGGTGGGGCGACTGGCCTATGATCATGTATACATTCTTCGAAGCGAATGCGGACGCACTTGCCGGGAAAACGCTGATCCCGTTTTCTACACATGAGGGATCGGGGTTATCAGGCTTTGACCGTAGTCTGGCGTCATCCTGTCCGGACAGTACGGTTGGAGAAGGCCTTGCGATCAGAGGCAGCGATGCGCAGAATGATCAGGACAATGTGAGAAGTACAGTAAATGACTGGATATCTGAATTGGGATTATGACTGGTTGTCAGGGCGGTGAGGCCATATTGTGCTGTTCATTGTCCACCATATCCTGAACCGGAGGTGGTATGGTTCTCTGGGTTAAGAATTGGGTTGAACTTTTATAGAGTAACCAGGAATTATCAAACAGCGGAGGATGCTCAGCTCTCCTTTCTCAAAATTTGGTTACTTTTTGGTTACTTTTGAAAACCAGCTTGAACAAACATTGATTTTATGCGGAATTTTTAAGCGTGGGTTTCTTCAAATCCCTCCTTCTCCGCTCGGTGGCATCCAGGAAACGTTGAAAATTCAACATTCCTGGATGTTTTCATTTTCGGGGTTTTGGTTACACTTTTTGACAGTCATCATAAAAGAAGCGCAGTTTGTTAAGCTGCTCAATATCTATCTATCAATATCTATATAATAAATAAAGAAATAGCAGATGCTTTACACATCTGCCGACTCTTTATTACTATTGGGATTTTGATCATGTATTAATTGATACTGTTGATTATTGTTCCTGAAGGTGAGCCATGTTCAGCCATCCTTCATGTCCATTATAGGATGTGAATGCCCATTCCCCGCTGATACCCTGTACCGATACAACCGTTCCTTCCGGAACAGGTCCCCATGTAGAAGCAACGACTCTTGGAGCCACCCTGAGTTCAAGCCCTTCCCCTTCGGTTCCAACTACTTTGTAATTTGTTGAAGGGATATATGATGCCGGCTTGTCTACTGTGCAGGTATCCTGGACCTTTGTCCACTGAAGGCAGACCCAGCCTTCCGCACCGGACTGCTCGAGGTATCCCCAGCCATTGTCAGCAATCTTCCTGATGTAAATATGGTTGTCATCCGGGAATGCACCCACCTTCTCGGAGTTAGGATCCGGCTGACTTCTTACGGATAAGCCTTCATCGCCGCATCCGAAGACAGTGACCATATAAGGAACTTCTACTGCAAAGGCCTGTATTGCAAACAGTGTAGATACTGTTAATACCAATGCTACAAGTAATGCTAATTTCTTTTTCATTTTTATTTCCTCCCTTAGGTTGATTTTCTTTTTTATTTTGTATGTCTCTTTGTTTTTGATGTCTGGAGTATAACAGACCAAAAGTCACAGATGTGTCACATTTGTTTATTGGATGAAACTCCTGATTATTATAAATATGATCTTGATTTCTTAAAATCACTAGATGACGATCTGTCACTGGAACTGTGTGGGATTGTTCTTCCGAAGGGATATGATATTTCCCTGCTCAATGAATTCAGAAGATTCGCTTACTGTGATATCAGTGAGATGATTGTTGGTGATGTACAGAGTCCTTTCATTATAAGCTGTGAGATCCGGTCATGGGGCGTTGGCAAATGGCAGCAGGCGAAAACGGTCCGAGAGTTCTTTGCGCAAGACAGCTGGATATTCGTTCACAGAATCTTCATAATGATTATTAGCACTCTCTATTGACGAGTGCTAATTTTGCGGTATAATACGGTCAGAACAAAGGAACAGAGAAGATCAGAGAAGACCGAAAGGCCTGATCGATCAAAATCCTCCGTCCCCTTGCTCAAAAGAAT
>JAUNEN010000129.1 GCA_030525525.1 Erysipelotrichaceae bacterium | reverse complement strand
AACGGTCTGTTACTGAAGAGATCCGGTAACTGCCGTTTTGCTTATGTTTTTAACTTTTCTGAAGTCTGATTATACAGTTTCTTCAAAGAACAGGCTGCGCTGAAATCTGTTTGGTTATTACTGATAATCTTTCTCTGCTATTCTCCGATCGCACTCAATAACCGATCTTCCTGTCCTTGTTTCTGATCCGGTCAGAATGAATCCTCCTCAGTGAGCGGCTCATTCAGAATTGTCAGAGAAGGTTCGGGATTGCGGATCATTTTTTCAAAATAATTCATCATCATAATCATGTTGTGGTGCGGTATGTAATGATATGCCCTTTTGATTTCTGCATATCCTGCATAACGCTGATTCAGATTCTGAAGAACCGGTTCGGGATAATCCTCAGAAAGCTTCTGCAGATTTTCGTATGTGTAGAAACTGAGAGCTGCGCCTAATTCTTCGCGGATTGCCTGACTGTTTGAACGGTTAGGAATCGTGAAGTCATCTCCGCAGGGGAAACAAGGCAAAAGTTCATCTGTGAATTCGGGCCCGTCAGGCAGAAGAGAGAAATCACCTTTTACATAACCGATCACAGTGCGATGGGGAGGTTTGTAAAATCCATATCCCTGATACAGCTCACGTTCGATCAGATGGATTCTCTGTGCATCATGAACCGGATCAAGAGTTTTTCTGTATGCTTCGATGCGTTCAATTGTTTCTTTTAAAATGTTATTGTAAACAGCTGCGTTCATATTCAGATCTCCTTATTAAAATGAGAAAAATCATTCTGCCATCAGAAACAATTGAACTGCTCTGACAAGCTGTATTTTGCGATGGTTCTGTAAAGATAGATGCGGCGGGATTCATTATTTAACTTTATTTGATTATATATTGTTTTTTTTGTCAAGCAACGCCTGAACCATCCTGCCGAGTATATGCTGAAACAGACAATTGACCCAATTTGAAACAGAAACAGATAATACATGCAAGAATATATGCGGCTGATGCCTGCCTGATCAGTTTGGTGACTTTCAAAGGCAACATTGACAAAGCATTCTGAATCAATCTAACATTTATTGAAATAGAGGAGAAAATGTAATGAATCAGTATGGAAGATTGTTTCGCTTCTTTGGATTTCACATTTTGATATCTTTTGTTTCACAGATCATCTGCGCGGCTTTGCCGATTCCCGGCAGTGCTGCCGCTTTAGAGACAGCCGGCATTGTTCTGCTGGCAGGATATGCTGCAGTCTCCTTCGTGACAGTTTCAAAATGCACGCAGAAAGAAATGACCGGTATTGAAGCATTCAAGCTGCTGTTGATTGCGGCTGCTCTGATTACATTGGCTACTCATGAAAGCAGGTTGAATATTCTGTCATTAGTGATGCTGATGCCGTTCAGGCCTCTGATCCTTTATCAGTTCAAAACAGGTTTGAACAGTATCATCATGTTTCTGCTGAGTGCGGTATTCATTGAAACAGTGTGTTATCTCTTCCGCTGCAAAAAGACAGACTCACAGATGCAGGCGGAATGATCTTCTTTGACATGTGATCGATTGAATCCTTAGAATAACATTGTCAAAGGAAAGGGATCATTATGAAAGTTTTGCTTGTTAACGGCAGTCCGCATGTTCACGGCTGCACAGATGCCGCATTGAATGAATGTGCATCTGCATTGAACAGTGAAGGAATTGAAACGGATATCTGGTGGCTTGGCACGAAGCCGGTAGGCGGCTGTATTGCCTGTGGTCAGTGTTCAAAAAATCAGAAGTGTGTGTTTGACGACAAGGTCAATGAATTCACTGAACTTGCACAGAATTATGACGGCTTCATCTTCGGCTCACCTGTATATTATTCAGGAATGAACGGAAATCTGATGAGCTTCATGGACAGGGTTTTCTATTCTTCTTCTTCAAAATCACCGCATCCGTTCCGCTTCAAACCGGCTGCTGCAGTGGTTTCCGCAAGAAGGGCAGGCACTACTTCCGCGCTTGATCAGATCAACAAATACTTCATGCATCAGCAGATGCCGGTGGTATCTTCAAGATACTGGAATATGGTTCACGGCAGTACAGCTGAAGATGTGAAAAAAGATGAAGAAGGTCTGCAGATCATGAGAACTCTCGGCAGAAATATGGCGTGGATGCTGAAAGTGATTGAGGCAGGTAAAAAAGAAGGGATTGAATATCCCGGACAGGAAAAGAGAATCGGTACAAACTTTATCAGATAAACGGTTCAGCTGTGTATGCAGCTGAATCTTTCTTTTGGCTGTTATGTACAGATGTTGTGTCCTTTGAACAGAAAATCATGGCATAATATGGATACAAAAACAGTTTGGAAAAGGATAAGCATATGAAAAAAGTAATGCAGTTGATGATTGTTTTTCTTCTTGTGATTCTGAGTGCTTGCAGCACGAATGAACAGAGTTCAAAACCGGAGCGTCAGGATGATATTTATATTTTCTATACAAGTGATGTGCATTGCGGTGTGGATGACAATCTCGGTTTTGCCAAACTCAAAGCTCTGATCAATGACACAAAGAAAGAACATGCAAATGTCGGACTTGTGGATCTCGGTGATTATCTGCAGGGCGGAACCATCGGTTCTTTGACACAGGGCTCGTTTGTCATTGATCTGATGAATGCAATGGATTACGACGCAGTGACTTTGGGAAATCATGAATTTGATTACGGAACCGAACGGCTCGGCGAATTGATGAAGCAGGCAAATTTCGGATTCACCGTCTGCAATATCACCTATTCAGGAGAAAAGGAAAACATTCTGACAGATGTGAAGCCTTATATCATGAAGGAATATGAGGGAACCAAAGTCGCCTTTGTCGGTGTCAGTACACCGGAGACTCCTCAGAGTTCAACACCTACCTATTTCATGGAAAATAACGAATTTGTCTATGATTTCTGCTACAGTGCGGACGGAAAGAAGCTGGCTGAGCAGGTACAGAAGACGGTCGATGAAGCAAGAAATGAAGGTGCGGATTATGTCATTTTACTGGCGCATCTTGGGTCTGCTCAGGAAAATCAGCCGAATGATTCCATTTCTCTGATTCATAATACAAGGGGAATCGATGCGGTTCTGGACGGGCATTCCCATTCTGTGATTATCGGGGACCGTTATCCGAATGCGGATGGTGAGGATGTGATTCTTTCTTCCGTCGGCACCAAGATGGCAAATGCAGGTGAGCTGATCATCAGCAAAGACGGTACACTCGATACTCTTCTTGTCTCGGAATATGATCATGAAGATGAAACACTCAGAGCAGCAATCGACAAAGTCAATGCAGATCTGAATGAAATTCTTTCCCAGCCGATCGGCACAATTGATTTTGATCTGACGATTGCGGATGAAAACGGAATCAGAATTGTCAGAACCAGAGAAACAAATGCCGGTGATTTCGCAGCTGATGCAATCCGTCATCTGATGAAGACAGATGTTGCGTTTGCCAACGGCGGCGGAGTCAGACATGCAGTAAGTGCAGGAACCGTTACTTATGGAAATCTTCTGGATGTCTTCCCGTTCTCAAATTCGCTCGGCGCATGCAAAGGAACAGGACAGCAGATTCTTGATCTGCTGGAATTCGGTTCCAAGGAGACACAGGCGATAACATCTCTTGATGACAATGCGGTCGGCGAGTTCGGCGGTTTCCTGCAGGTATCGGGTCTGAAATACACAATTGACACATCTGTTGAATCCGGTGTTGTTCTGGATGAAAACAATATGCTTGTCGGAATTGAAGGAGACAGACGCGTCAGGGATGTCATGATTCTTGAAGATGGCGAATATGTACCGATTGATCCGGAAAAAGAATATACGATTGCCAGTTCATCCTACATCCTCTTTGACAGCGGAGACGGAAATACGGTACTTAAAGACAGTGAAAGAATTGTCGAATACGGACCGGTTGATATTGAAGCACTCATTCAATATTTTAATGATCTCGGTACAATCCCTGATTCCTACAAAGCTCCGGAAGGACGCATTACAGTCAAGTGATTTAACAAGTTTTCGGATATAGAAACGTGAAAAAAGCTCATTCTCATAAGAGAATGAGTTTTTGAATGCATCAGATTGCCCGTTTGCCTTTTGCGGCGTATGAGTCGCTGCGCGGGAGCCAGTCAAGGAATCTTTCAACTTCAAGATCCCAGAAGCGCCACTCATGGCCATATCCTTCTATTTCATCCCATGTCACATCGGCACCAAGTTCTTTCAGCTCATCCGCAAATGCTTTGCAGGAGTCAAAGAGAAAGTCGGCTTTTCCGCAGGATGCATAGATCTTCGGGAATTGTTTTCCGTCTTCTTTGACTTTTTTAGCCAGATCATGAAGGATACTCTTTCCTCCGGCAGCACCTGCAAATCCGCTTCCGCCTCCCATATTGGAGAGCGATTCGGGTACAATTTCAACACCGGCTGAGAAGGTGCCGATCGCATGGAAGCGTTCAGGGAAGCTGAGACCGTGGAGATAGGAACCGTAGCCGCCCATGGACAGACCTGCGATGTAGGTATCTTCAGGCTTTTCTGAAATCGGGAACATATTTGTAATGAATTCAGGGAGTTCTTCGGAAACAAATGTGAAGAAATCATCGCCGCCGATCTTTGAATAGGATTTGTTTTCGGCAGACAGATTGACAATCGCAATCCTCCGTTCTTCGGCATACATCTCAACATTTGTATATCCGGTCCACTGGGCATGGTTGTTTCCGAACCCGTGCAAAAGATACACAACCGGATATTTTTCAGTGATGACATGAGTTGGCTTGTCTCCGAGCCCGAGCGATTCAGGACAGGTGGAAGTGGGGATAATAACAGTGATGTCGACTGCTCTTAAAAGTGTACGTGAGTAGAAGTTACATACAAACTTTGCCATATGATTTTCCTTTCATGCATTCATCTGATTTCATTGTAACCGAAGAAAGAAGTGAATGTGTGATTTAAGATTCTGTCTCCTCTGAAAAGACAGGAAGATTTCTGAATGTTTCCAGGAATACTTCGGCTGCCGGGGAAAAGATCTGATATTTTCTGTAAATCAGATGGGAACGTGTGAATAAAGAAGGTGAAACCGGGCGGAAGACAAGATGTGTTTCTTCTGAAAGATCGGCAATATGATTGAATGCCAGAAGATATCCGAATCCTTCCTGAACAAGCAATGATGCATTATGGGCAAGATCATAATCGGCAGCGATTTTTAGACGATGCGCATCGCTTCCGAACAGATTGATCAGATCCTGATGCAGTGCCTGTCTGGAAATAATCAACGGCAGATTGATCAGATCTTCTTTTCGGATGGACTTTTTAGCAGCGAGTTCATCCGTATCTTTCATGATCAGTCCCCATTGATCGGTAAGGGGCAGACTGATGGACTGATAGCGCGTCAGGTCCGGTTCTTCGGCAATCAGAAGGAAGTCCAGAAAACCGCTGTCGAGTTTTTCCTTCAGCATTTCCGTATCGCCTGAATACAGATGAAAATGAATGTCGGGATATGTTCCGGAAAGTTCCTTCATAGTCTGACCGCATAAACGCATTGCTTCTGCTTCAGCGGAACCGATGCGGATATCACCTGCGATTGTCTGATCTTTTCCGGTGAATTCATTGAGGGTGCTGTCCGCCATGGCGATGATGTCTTCTGCTCTTAAACGGAAGCGGATGCCTTCTTCAGTCAGACGGATCGCATAATTCGTTCTGTTGAACAGTCTTACCCCGAGCTCATCTTCAAGATCTTTCAGCTGTCTTGAAAGTGTGGGCTGGGATATATGCAGTGTGTTTGCGGCACGGGTGATGCTTTCCTGGCGTGCAGTTTCCACGAAATATTTCAATACTCGCAATTCCATGATTCAACCTCGAAGTTATTCCCTGAAGGAATAATCTTATATTTCATACATACATTTTAAATAACTGTGAGAGATATGATCAATGAAAAAAGAACCATTCGTTCAGAATGATTC
>JAUNEN010000128.1 GCA_030525525.1 Erysipelotrichaceae bacterium | reverse complement strand
CTTTTTCCTTTCTTTATTCGGGAGGGAAAGAAATAACATGTTTTACTGCCTATATACTACATAAAACCTGTGTATGATTTATGTGAAGTTTGTGAAAGATTTGTGAAAGTTCGGTCTGTCTGAATGCTCATTTCCGTCTTTCACTTTTCTTAATGCCATTTTAATTCCGCACACAGGATTTTAATCCCGAATTAACATGCGGAAAATCATAATACAGGCAGAAAAGGAAAAGCTATGAAACGAAAATTTCTCTTATATATCCTTCATCATCAGACTTCATTCCGCACGATCATTTTCGGATTCACGGCTTTGATTCTCTGCGGAGCTGTCTTATTGAGTCTGCCGATTGCTTCGGCGGGTGAACCGGTTGCCTTTATCGATGCCCTGTTCACTTCAGCTTCGGCTTCATGTGTGACCGGACTGGTTGTTCACAATACGGCAACCGCATGGACCCTGTTCGGAAAGACAGTCATCCTGATTCTGATCCAGATCGGCGGGCTTGGCGTGATTACCGCTTTGATTCTGACGATGATGTTAACCGGCAGAAAGATCGGTCTTATGGAAAGGATCACACTGCAGGATGCGATCAGTGCTCATCAGACCGGAGGAATCATCCGCTTTGCGATCTTCTTTCTCTGCGGAACAGCTTTGATTGAAGCAGCCGGAACAATTCTTCTGATGTTTGTCTTTGTGCCTGAGTTCGGTTTTGTCAGGGGACTCGGTCTCTCGCTCTTTCATTCGGTTTCTGCTTTCTGCAATGCCGGATTCGATCTGCTCGGTTCGGAAACTCCGTTTGTTTCACTGACCGGCTATTCATCGGATATCCTCATGAATCTTGTGATTGCCGCACTCATCATCATCGGCGGTATCGGCTTTCTTTCATGGCAGGATTTCATTCAGCATAAATTTCACTTCAAGCGCTATCGTCTTCAGACAAAGGTCATTCTTGCGACAACCGCAGCCCTGCTCATTCTTCCCTTTCTCTACTTCTATCTGATTGAATTCAGAAATATTCAGGGAAGCGAACGGTTTCTGCTTTCGTTCTTCCAGTCCGTCACTCCCAGAACAGCCGGATTCAACACCTATGATTACGGCGCCATGAGTGAAAACGGATTATTGATCACAATCCTTCTGATGATGGTGGGCGGTGCACCCGGTTCAACGGCAGGCGGTATGAAACTGACAACATTCTTCATTGTAATGTGCTCAACCCGTGCATTCCTTGCCAAAAGAAAAGATGTCAACTGCTTCCACAGACGGATTGAACAGGATGCCATCTCCAATGCGACAACACTCTGTGCCGTATACGTATTTCTGCTTCTGACCGGAACAATCCTGATCAGCGGGATTGAGAATACAACAGTGCTTTCATCCATGTTCGAGTGTGCTTCAGCACTCGGAACAGTCGGTCTGACAACCGGCATCACGCCGGGTCTGCATTTTTTATCAAAGGTCATTCTGATCGCCTTCATGTTCTTCGGAAGAGTCGGCGGCCTGACCCTTGCATACGCAATGATTTCAATGAAAAGAAAAGAAGTCAGCCGCTATCCGGCAGAGAAACTGACGGTTGGCTGAGGAGGTGCATATGAAAAATATCTTAGTCATCGGTGCCGGCAGATTCGGCAGATACACAATCCGCAAGCTTCATGACATGGGACATCAGGTTCTTGTCATTGACCGCAATGAGAGCCGCATCAACAAAATCCTGTCCATTGTCAGAGATGCAAGAATCGGTGACAGCACAGATCCTGAATTCATGGGAACACTCGGTGTCAGGGATTATGATCTCTGCATTGTGGCAATCGGCGATGACTTCCTCGCTTCTCTGGAAACCGTCTTTCTGCTCAACGAGCTCGGTGCAGCCCGTGTCATTGCCAGAGCAACTTCCGGTTCGCAGGAAAAATTCCTGTTGAGAAACGGCGCTGAGGCAGTTGTCTATCCGGAAAGACAGCTTGGCAGCTGGACAGCAATCCGCTACAGCTCAGACAACATTTCCAATTACATTGAACTTTCCGACGGCTATTCGATTTTCGAAATGGAAGTGCCGATGGAATGGGATCAGAAAAAGATCGGCGAGATCAACATCCGCCGCAGATACAACCTGAATATTCTCGGCATCAAGGATCCGCGCATGAACATGAACATTACAAATGACACGGTTCTCCATCACGGTCAGAGCATGCTGGTGCTGGGAAGATATGAAAATGTACAGAAGATATTCTCTCTGTAAGGTGATTATATGCTTGATGTACTGATTATCGCGGGATTTGCCTTTTCTGCTTACCTGATCTATTTCGTGATCGGGAAGCTGATTGACAGAATCGATCCCTTTGAAATCAAAGAAGCGGAAACCGAGAAAAAGATCTATCACATCGCCGTGCAGGATCTTGTCTTTCTCAGAGAAATCGATCCGTTTCTTGATATGAAAAAATGTGCCTTCTATACCGGCAGTGCCGATGAGCTTGAAGATAATCTCACATATGCAGACATGGACGCAGTCATTCTGTCTGATGATACAATACATGTATCAGGCAGCCAGAACATGCATAAAATCAGGGGACGCTACTACAGCTCGTCGCTTTCCATCGAATCCAACGACATCGATCTGCAGTTAGTCAGTCAGAAGCCGCACACCGTCACCATTTACTGCCGTGAGCGCTTCATGAAAATCCTGGATGAGATGATTCATAAAGGTGTTCTGAATGTCTTATGAACAATGAGTATTTGCCATGGAACGAATCAAAGATGAAGAAAACAACAGAAACACAATGATTCTGCTCTGCCTTTCACAATCACCCTCTTCAAAAAGAGTGACGCAGGCAGCTGCAGAATTTCTTCGTATTCCGGACAGCTCGGGGATTGCGATCACGATCAGCCCGCCGGGAACTTTAAGCAGCCCTTCCAGACAGCTCTCTGAAAATATTGCCTATGCAAAATCACTCGGTTTTGAATTTCACGCACTTGAAAGCGATGATATCCTTGTCAGTATCACCGAGTTTGCCAAGCGCATCAGGGCCTCTCATCTGTTTCTCGGCTACACTGCCCCGCCTGTTTTCTTCAGCACGAAAAGACCGCTTTCCGAACGGTTAACCGGTGCTTTGCCGGGTGTGACAATCCATGTCATTCCGGATGAACGTTCTTCGGCAATTCCAACCATGCAGAAAAAAACCGGAAAACTCACTCCGAATTTTCATGATCTGATTCTTGTGTTAAGCATCATGGCGGCAGCGACATTCATGTGTGTCTGGATTGACCAGTCGCGCTATTCGAATGCGAATATCATCACAATATACATCCTGGCAGTTCTGATTGCCTCCTTATGGACATCCCATCAGATTTACGGAATCATGGCTGCCGTGCTGTATATTCTTCTCTTCAACTTTCTGTTCATCGATCCAAGATTCACATTGCTTGTCTATGATCCGGAATATCTGATGACCTATTTTGTCACCGTCATTGCTGCCTTAATCACAAGCTCCCTGGCAGTCAGGGTCAAAAACATTGCCCGCCGCTCTGCTGAAAACGCATATCAGGCAAAAGTACTTCTGGACACTTCCAACCAGCTTGAAAGAGCAGACAGTCCTTCTGAAATCATCCGGATTACCTGCATTCAGCTTGTCACGCTGCTCAACCGTTCGATTCTGTTTTTCCCGTCTGATCAGATTGATGAAGAACCTTTCTACTATCCAAGCGGCACATCCACCCTTTCCCTGGACTTCCTGAAAAAAGAACATGATGCCGTATTATGGGTCAAGGAACATCGTCATTATGCCGGTGCCGGAACATCCCGCTGGCCGGATTATACAAGACAGTATCTCAGCATTCATACCGATGACTACAGTTACGGGATCATCGGAATTGAGATGGGAAACAAACCCTTCACCGAATTTGAAAATATGATTCTGCATTCCATCCTTCATGAATTTGCGATGGCTCTGGAAAATGAGAGAATTGATGAAGAGCGTCAGCAGGCTGAAATCAATGCAGAGAATGAAAGAATGAGAGCTTCCTTCCTGCGTTCGATTTCCCATGATCTGAGAACCCCGCTGACATCTATCTACGGCAATGCATCAAACCTTGCCGTCAATGAATCGATTCTGAGCAAAGAAGACAGAAACAGAATCTACTCCGATATCAAGGAAGATGCGTCATGGCTGGTGGAGGAAATGGAGAACATCCTTTCTGTCACAAAGCTTGAAAGCGATCCTCATATTCATCTTTCCGTGGAAAGCGTTGAGGATGTGATTGAAGAAAGCCTTCGCCATATCAACAGCACATTCCTTCCCCGCATCCATGTGAATCTTGATGATTCGGCATCATTTGCGGAAATGGATCCCAAACTGATCTCACAGGTACTGGTCAATCTGCTTTCCAATGCGATCAAGTACACGCCGGAAGATACACCGGTTGAAATCACTGCACAGAAAAAATCAGGCATGATCGAAATCTCCGTGAAGGATCAGGGAAACGGCATTCCCGATTCTGACAAAGCACATATATTCGATCTGTTCTACACTTCCGGAAAATCACATTCAGATTCCTCAAGAAGTATGGGAATCGGCCTCAATGTCTGCCGCATGATCATGCAGGCGCACGGCACTTCAATCACTGTGAGTGACAACATTCCGCATGGATGTATCTTCACCTTAACCCTTCACGCAAAGGAGATCTCTTATGAATGAAATGAAAATCGTTGTTGTTGAAGATGACCGCTCTGTCATGAATCTGATTACATCAACATTGAAAATACATCAGTATCAGTATTCCCAGGCATATAACGGAACCGAAGCTGTTTCCTTATGCACTTCCCTGAATCCCGATCTGATTCTTCTGGATCTCGGACTTCCCGACATGGATGGAATTGATGTCATCAGAAATGTCCGCTCCTGGAGCAGTGCCGTCATTATCATCATCAGTGCACGCGATGAAGACAGCGACAAAATCGAAGCACTTGATGCCGGCGCAGATGATTATCTCACCAAGCCCTTCTCGGTGGATGAAATGATGGCAAGAATCAGAGCTGCCGCCCGCCGCATGCAGTTTCTGAGAGCTTCCAATGAAGAAAGCTCCGTCTTTGTCAACGGGCCTCTGGAGATTGATTATGCGTCCAATCTTGTTCATATCTTTGACAATGAAGTGCACCTGACCAATATCGAATACAGACTTCTCTGCCTGCTTGCCAAAAATATCGGAAAGGTTCTGACCCACACATGGATCATCGACCGCATCTGGGGCAGAGGTGTTTCCACCGACATTGTATCCCTGCGGGTGTATATGACATCCCTGCGCAAAAAGCTGAAAGCATATTATGAAGACGAACTGATCCGTACCCATATCGGCATCGGCTATCAGATGATCCGCATCGATCAGTCAGCCAATACAAAAGAATGAGGCATCCCGCGAGGCTGCTGAAAAACCCCTGCCGTTAATGCATGCCAATAAACTCATCGAATAAAGTAGATGAGTTTTCTTTAAAGGCTTGAAACTAGCTGCTAGTTTTGCTATAATAACAGTGACAAGCGAGGTGTTTCATCATGAAGACAAAAGCAGATAAAGCCACTTACGATATGAACTATCAGAAGAATCATATGTCCAGAGTTACTGTCTGGTTCAATCTGGATAAAGACAGGGAACTTCTTGAATGGCTCAATCAGTCAGGGCAGTCAAAATCAGAGCTGATCAAAAATGCGCTGCGCAATGAGATGAAACGTTCAGGAGAATCGAAATGATTCAGCGTGCGAGTCTGGTTTTGAGCCCATATATTGCTCTGTATGACCTTATTATTCCAAAAGACCACGAGCTCCGTCAGATGAGTGAACTCGTGGATTTTTCCTTTGTAGATGATATACTCCGCGATACATATACACTTGATAACGGGAGACCCGGTTACCGGCCGCAGGTCATGTTCAAATATCTGATGCTTAAAAGGATGTATGAACTGTCTGACCGTGATGTAGTATCCAGAGCCATGACTG
>JAUNEN010000127.1 GCA_030525525.1 Erysipelotrichaceae bacterium | reverse complement strand
TTGAATACTGGAGAAACCTGTTTCAGTATCTGAGTCTGAGTGCAGATTCCTGGAATAACAAGAATGCTTTTACCACTTCCAAATACTGGTTTAAAAAGACCTGCCTTCTTTTATCTCAAATCCAGGACGATATCATTCTGTCTGGGACTGTGTACTATGATGAGACATTGATCCCTGTGAGAAGCAATCAGATCATATGGCTCAAGAACGGGAAGAAACCACGCGGTCATTCCAGAAACCAGATGACGATCGGAGTTGCGACGGATGAAATACATACAGTTGCCAAATATCTGACAACCGGTGAACCCACCCAGAAAATGATCATGGAAGTATTCGGTAAGCATATTCTTGCCGGTTCCACATTGATTACTGATAAGCACCGCGGCCATCGAAAACTTGTTCACGAGCTGTCGCTCGATAATATCGAGTATGATTCCAAACTGCTTAAGGGAATACCTGATGAAGATAATCCCTTGAATCCTATTAACCAGAAACACAATATGCTTCAGAAGTTTCTGAAGGCACATAGTGGATTTAATAGAGATGAGCTGGATGACTATCTGAATCTGTTTGTATTCATCGCAAATCCACCGATGGATAAGCTGGAGAAGATTGATATTCTGCTGAATTTAGCATTTCAATCCGCAGTTTCGCTGAAATACAGGGACTATTTCCGCAGAAAATCTGATGATTTGGCCTGTTATTAGCACTCATGTGCAAATAAGGCTTTTTTTCTGTTGGTGCAAACCGGGATTGTACCATGCATATGCATAATGACTGCTCCGGTTTTTACAAAATGCATACATTATATGCTTTTTTTTGGATATATACCGCCCTATAATGGTTTTATACATCAGCAGAATGAGCGGAAAGACAGCATTCAAGTCAAAGTCAGCCTGCCGCCCGGCACGTTTTGTGCAGAGAATCATGTGAACTGTTTTTTTGCGGGCAGAGATTGCGTCTTCATGCATATCCGGCAGCATGGATTCTTAAGCTTTCCGTTATTTCGCTTCAGTTTCCAAAATGAACATCCGCCGCATTTTCCGCGAAGGGAAATGTCAGTTGTGCAGAAAGGCACATCCGCTGCGATCTTGTTTTTTATTGGAAGGAGAGAAAAAAGATCATGAAAAACACTATCAGACTCTCCGGAATTCTGTCTTTATCCTTCAGTGCGTTTCTGATGAGCTCCACGCTTGCGATTGCGGAAGAGCCTGTCATTTCCGGCACCACGGATAAGACGGATTATACCGGGACCGAAACCATTACCGAAACGGTCGAACTCAACAACGCAAGTGACAGAGATATCGAAAGCATCACCATCACCGGTGAAATACCCGAAGGCTACAGTGCGAAGATTGTATCGGAAAACGGCACTGCCAATGATGATGAATGGACTGTCAAAGACGCCGCGGCAGCCGGCGAAAAGGCATCCGCTGTTGTTGAACTGACACCGGCAGAAAAGGAAGAGGAACCGGTAACACCCTCCGAAGATGACAAGCCAGCACCGGACAAGGACAAATCAGGCAAAGCGCCCGACACATCCGATCACTCCAACGCATCCGCATGGACGGCAATTCTGATCAGCGCGCTGCTTGTGGCAGCTGCCGCTCTGATCATGAAATACAGACAGGCAAAGAGGGCTCTCTCCCTGCTGCTGGCGGGCACCCTGGCAGCGGGTATCTCTCCGTTCACGCAGGCAAAGGCGGAAGAGGAAGAGCTCGATCTTTCCGAATACACACTGCAATGGGAAGAAAACTTCGACGGAACAGAACTGAACCGCAATGACTGGAATGTCGAACTGCATAACCCCGGCTGGGTCAATGCCGAGCTGCAGGCTTATATCGATTCAGAGGACGTCCTCTATCTGGAAGACGGCCACCTGGTCATCAAGCCCGTCAAGGACGGCGACAATTACTACTCCGGCCGTGTCAATACCATGAACAAGCATGACTTCAAATACGGTATTGTGGAAGCCAGAGCCAAGGTTCCGACAGGCATGGGCTATCTGCCCGCGTTCTGGATGATGCCGACAAACGAAAGCCTCTACGGCCAATGGCCGCGCTGCGGTGAAATCGACATCATGGAAGTCATGGGCCAGCAGACAGATCTGGCATACGGCACGATTCACTTCGGCAACCCGCACAGCCAGAAACAGGGCACCCGTACCGCTTCCGCGCCGGACTACGCCGCTGATTATCATACATACGCGGTTGAATGGCTGCCGGGCTCCATCGCCTGGTATATCGACGGGGTGAAATTCTACGAGACAAATGACTGGTATTCCACAACCGAAGGCAAGGGAACCGTTACATATCCCGCACCGTTTGATCAGCCGTTCTATGTCATCCTCAATCTGGCCATCGGCGGCAGCTGGGTCGGCTATCCGGATGAAACCACAACTTACGAAGATCAGGAATTTGATATTGATTATGTCAGAGTCTATCAGAAAGACTCCTATGACGAGAATGTGCTGCCTCCTGAAAAGGAACCTGTCGAAATCCGTGAACCGGACGAAACCGGCAACTATCTGATCAATTCCGGGTTTGACGGTCTGGAACCCTGGGTGTTCGCAACTGCGATGGGCGGCGTCGGCAATGCGGAAGTGAGCGAAGGCGAAATCACAATTACAACCGAAAACGCCGGCAATGAAACCTACGGCATCCAGCTTTTACAGAGAGATGTTCCTCTGCAGAAAGGCGCAACATATGTGGCTAGCTTTGACGCATACGCCGATGAAGAGCGCAGCGGTCTCATCGCCATCGAAGGCGGCGAGGACAGCGGCTGGGTACGCTATCTCAACGACACTTCATTCAAGGCCACTCCTGAAAAGCAGCACTATGAATATGTCTTCACGATGGAAGGCGAGGACGACACAACCAGCGTCTTCGAATTCAACCTCGGAAATACATCGCCCGCATGTCCGATTCATATTTCCAACGTCCGTCTGGAAAAGCAGGCCGTCACAGAGGAAATCGAAATTCCTGTTACGGTGGACGGCGAAGAGATCGTTCTGCATGCAAGCGTGAAATATGTCTATGCCCCTGACGCAGGCGGCGAAGACGGAAAGAGCGTGCTGTCCGACGGCAACTATATCTACAACGGCGAATTCCAGGAAGGTTCCGACCGCAAGGAATTCTGGGAAGTGGAAGGTGACGCCGATGTCAGCGTCACACCGCTTGAAGACGGCAGAAGACTCAAGGTTGTCGTCAACGATCCGGCGGTTGTCATCCTGCAGGAGGACGTTCCGACCGTTTCGGGTTCGACATATGCACTCAGTTTTGACATCGAAGGCGATGCCGGCGTCAATGTGCAGATCACAGGCGGCGGCCAGCAATGGAATACAACACTGGCAGGCGGCGTGCAGACGGAGAAATACACCTTCACGACACCCGAAGGCGAATATGACAAAGACTTCAGATTCGTATTCAATGAGCCGGGCACTTATTACATTGACAATGTGCGCCTGGTGGAAGACGCTCTGATCAAAAACGGAAGCTTCAACGCCGGTCTGACCAGCTTTGAAGCATACTTCTACAACCCGGACAACGCTTCCTGCATCGTTGATTCCCAGCTTGAGGACAACGCCTTCGATATCACGATCAACGATACCGGCGACGCTGACTGGCACATCCAGCTCAAGCAGGAAGGCGTTCCTCTGGATGAAGGACAGTGCTATAAGCTGACCCTTGACATGAAGAGCTCCCTCGACAGAAAGATCCTTGTCGCTCTGCAGCGCGACGGCAACAAACGCAACGACGACTGGACGCCTTATCTGCAGCAGGCACTGGATGTTTCTGCAGAGTGGCAGACCTATGAACTCTATTTCAAGATGAATCCGGGAACAGAACCCAAGAGCGATCCGATCTCCGTTTTCTCCATCTCCATGGGCGCTGTCAACGGTGTCAGAATCACCGATCAGCACAGAATCTTCATCGACAACATCAGCCTTGAAAAGATTGACGAATCTGAAATGCCGGCAGATGATATCCCTGAGATCCAGCCGGGTGAAAACATCATTGACAACGGTGATTTCGAAAAGGGCACCGAAGGCTGGGAAGGATTCGGTGACGCGATTTCACCGGCCGTGGGCACTCTGGCTGTCGAAGAGGGCAAAGCGGTGATCAGAGTTGAAAACGTCGGCAGCGATGACTGGAACGTGCAGCTCAAGCACTTCGGCCTCATCATTGAAAAGGGAAGCACCTACAAGCTCACCTTCAGGGGCAGCTCCACTGTCGCAAGAGATATCTCGCTCAACGTGATGTCGAAAACCTATGACTGGTACGGTGGCAGCGGAATCAATCTCGAAGAAGAAACAAAGGAATACAGCTTCACCTTCACGATGAACCAGGACACCAACACCGACGCCGGCCTGTTCATTTCCATGGGCAAAACCTCAAACGCGCAGCCGTCCACGATCATTCTCGACGACTTCGTTCTCGAAAAGCTCAGCTGATTCACTCCTGACGCTTCTGCAGGAAACAGAAAGCAGACAGCTGAAATTATATAGAAAAAAGATCTTCCTAACAGCAGATGAGTGCTGAAGGGAAGATCTTTTCATTTTAAGCCGTTTTTGCACATGAGTGCTGACCTGAATATAATGTAGATGGTTCAAGCGAACCTAGAAAGATTATTCAGGCAGGCAACTAAGATCTTGTGCGTGGTGGCCTGCTTAGTTGTCTGCCTGAGTACGGGCCACCACCCATGAAAAATAATAAATATCGTTCACAGTCCCGGAAGGCAACTCCTTGGGATTCTTTGGACGAGCTTTCATCATCGCAGGAGTTTATCCGTCGTGAAACGAAGCAGCATTACGACCAAAGGCATAAGAAGCTTTCAGAGGCAGGTGAAACCGATCTGATTAATTCCTTTATTCCAGACGAATGTCCCTTTTGCCATGAGAAGCATTTCAAAAGAAATGGATTTAATCCGAACGGAGTCCAAAAGTATTACTGCACTGATTGCAGAAGCAGTTTCCTGCCTACCACAGGGACAGTATTTCAGGATCATAAGATTCCGATCACTGAATGGATTGAATACTGGAGAAACCTGTTTCAGTATCTGAGTCTGAGTGCAGATTCCTGGAAGGCTATTCTCAGCAAAAATATTGAATAATTGATTACTGTACATCACAACGTACAGTAATTCCTGCAAAGTACTCTATCCTGTAAATGGATGGAGGTACTGTTATGGCAGTCACTATTACAAAAGAATATCTTGATGCTTTACCTGAAGAAACAATCCTTATGATCCGCGACTATATCTGGAACCGCTTTGGAAAGAATCCCGGATCTGTCAAAGCCGCGTCAAAGCGCGAAAGCAAAGCGAACAAGGAGCCTGCCTTGCACAGAATGAGGTGAAAAGGATCTGTCCGCATTGCGGAAGTAAACATGTAGTAAAGAATGGCCGCAAGGATGGTATACAGCGTCTGCTGTGCAAAGACTGCAGAAGTACCTTTTCTTCTTCTACAGGAACGATCATGGCATCATCCAAGCTACCTGCTTCAAAAGTGCTTGAGATGATCGAATGTGAGATCGAAGGTCTGCCTCTCAAAGAAACAGGCTATAGAGCAGATGTATCTGAAACTGCATGTTTCAACTTCCGGCAGAGGCTGTATGCCATGGCTTCAATACAGCTGGAAAACATACAGCTTCACGGCCAGACTGAAGTAGACAGTACATATGCCAAGATCAATCTTTCCGGGACAAAGCCGGAGAACATGCCTCGTCTGAGCAAGAAACGCGGCAGGAAAGACCCTGTGATTGGAGAGCATGATGCCCTTCGCGGTCTGAGTCATCACAAAGTCTGCATCGCTGCGGCAATTGATGAATATGACAATATCCTTTACCGTGTTTCAGGACTTGGAAAAGAGTCATTCGAGAAGTATGAGCAGTTTCGTGATCACTTTACTGACGTAAAAACGATCATCTCTGATGAAGACAACAGCATCTCCGCTTTTGCCAGGACACATGCGAAGAAACAGGATACAGTTCCTTCCGGC
>JAUNEN010000048.1 GCA_030525525.1 Erysipelotrichaceae bacterium | reverse complement strand
AGGCGCTTTCCGCCTGATCCGTGAAAAAGGGCACGAAGCATTGACGGTAAGAAACCTGGCGTCTTTTCTCGGGTGTTCAACGCAGCCGATCATGTATCAGTTTCCCGATACCGATGTTCTGAAAGATCTGACTTACCGGAAAGCGGACTCATTTCACAGCGAATATATCCTTGCGGGCACGGATCTTTTGGATATTGGGATCAGATATATCCGCTTTGCCAAGGAGGAGCCTCAGTTATTCCGCTTTCTTTTTCAATCCGGCCGTTTTTCCGGCTTAAGCCTTGAAGATCTGATCATGGCGCCGGAAACAGCAGAAGTGCTTGCGGCAGTCAGTTCGGAAGAAGAACTGAGTGCAGAAGAAGCTGCTGCATTTTTTGAGCCGCTTGTTGCGGTTGTTCATGGATATGCAAGCCTGATCGCAAACAATGCGATGAAATATGATCCTGATGCAATCCGGAATGCATTGATGATGATTGCGGAAGGAATAGAGAGGGGAAGAAACCAAAATGAATAAACTATATCAAAAGAGTGAGATTACCTTTGCCATCCTGTGGATTGCTGCCTATGTGGTCCTGACAAGTTTTGCGGATCAGCTTTCAGAGTCTGTCGGTGTCATAAAGTCAGTCACAGCCGCACTGCATATTGTGATGTCTTTGATCCTTTACTTCTGGATCCGGAACAATCATTTAGACAAAAAATACGGCTTTTGCAGATCTGAGGTTCCTGCAAAGCGTTTTCTGTATTATGTTCCGCTGGCGATCATCGCATCGACCGCTTTCTGGGGCGGAGTCAAAATGCAGTATGGTTTGCCGGAAACACTTCTGTATATCATCAGCATGTGCTGTGTCGGCTTTCTGGAAGAAGTCATTTTCCGCGGACTGCTGTTTCGGGCAATGGAAAAAGATAACCTGAAGTCAGCGCTCATTGTCTCTGCGCTGACATTCGGCATCGGCCATATTGTGAATCTGTTCAATGGAAACGGCAGGGAACTGAAATCGTCGCTCATCCAGATTGTATTCGCTGTTCTGGTCGGATTTGTTCTTGTATGGATCTTTTATCACAGTCAATCATTGACTGCCTGTATACTGTTCCATTCAGCAAACAATGCGCTGAAAGTGTTTGCCGCTGAGGGTAGCTTAAGCCCGCAGACTGAGATGATCCTCAATGTCGTGGTGATTGTGGTCATTCTGGGAGGGTACTTGTTCTATCTTGTGAAGGAATTTCCCATTAAGGAAAATACATCCGCCGAAAGAATATCCTAGAAAACAAATGGGATACTGATGACGGGCCTGGAATCAGAGAACACGGCAAGCGGCGATTTGTGGAGGAAAAAGTATGAGTAAACGATTGGAAAAGAACAAAGGTTCCTTGATAACACTTACCGGAATGGCTGTGATGACGATTCTGATCGGAATCAGTTTATATGGATGGGGTCTTCTTGCCGTTGATATAAAGCATGGAAATGCATAAGACTTTGACAAGTGATCTTTCGTTCACTTATAATAGTGACCGTAAGGTCACTGTTCTTTTTGAGGAGATAATTATGGCGAATGTCACAAAAGAGAGAATACTGGAAGCAGCGCTGCAGATGTTTTCACAGAACGGTTATGCAGGCACAAATATCCGTGAACTCAGCGCATCGCTTGGGCTTGTCAAATCCGGTGTCTATAAACACTACGAAAGCAAGGAGGCGATCTGGAATGCACTGCTTGACCGGATGATTGACTATTACGGAGAGCGTTTCGGTTCACCTGAGCATCTGCCTCCTGTGCCTGAAACAGCCGAAGAACTTGTCGCCTTGACCATGCGCATGGTGAATATCACTGTTCATGATGAGAAGATCATCATGACACGAAAGGTGCTGACACTTGAGCAGTACAGGGATAAGCGTGCCTGTGAACTTGCAACAAAACACTTCCTCACCGGTCTTACAGAAATGTTTACAAGAATATTCGCAGGCATGATGGAAAAGGGAGTGCTTTGCAAGGATGATCCTGAAATGCTTGCCTTTGCCTATACCGCGCCGATCTCCGCACTGATTCACCTCTGCGACCGTGAGCCTGAGAAAACAGAGGAAGCGATTGCAAGGGTGGAGGCGTTCAGCCGGCATTTTGTCAGAACTTACGGGAGGAATGCAGAATGAACAGACCTGTTACGACTTTGTATATGCTGATGTCTGTGGATGGAAAAATCAGTACGGGTTCAACAGATGAGCTGGATTTTGACCGTGATTTTCCGAAAATCAAAGGACTGAAAGAGGGATTGCGCCAATACTACGAGATTGAGCAGACCACCGATCTCTGGTCATTCAATACAGGCCGTGTCCAGGCAAAAGTGGGTGTCAATACGAAAGAGATGCCTGAGAAGACTCCCGTATCCTTCGTTCTGCTGGACAATCATCACCTGAATGCTCATGGGGTTGAGTATTTCTGTGCGAGATCAAAACAGTTTGTCCTGATCACAACAAACAGAAACCATCCCGCTTTTGATGTCAAAGAAGAAAATCTGCATATGATCTGTCAGGAAAAGCTGTCACTGTCTGATGCACTGACAGTATTGAAAGAACAGTTCGGCTGTCAACGGCTTACCATCCAGTCCGGCGGTACAGTCAACGCGCTTTTCCTGCGTGAAAACCTGATTGATTATGTGGATGTTATTGTGGCACCTGTGCTGATCGGCGGAAAAGACACAGCGACTTTGATTGACGGGTCTTCCCTGAAGACACAGGATGAACTGGCTCAATTGGGCGTGCTGCGCCTGATTGAAGCAGAAACATTACAGAACTCCTATGTGCGGCTGCGCTATCAGGTGATGCGCTGAAGGAAAAGGGATATACCTCTGAGGCAGCAAGGATTGTCGTAACCGGGCATTCAAAAAATACAGATTATCTGGCAGTGTATTCCTGTTGCAGATACACCAATCTGCCTCCGTCAAAACAGCAGAATCCATCGGGATGGATTTGTATGCGATTATCCGGATGAAATCAATGGAATGACCCATATGTCATCGATTTCAGGAGAAGAATGGCTGAATGGAATCCGGTGAATCTGATCCGTGAACAGGAAGAGGAGAAAGGCCTATGAAGATTCTGGTACTTAACGGCAGCCCGAAACGGGAACAAAGCGACACTCTTTGCATCACACATGCATTTCTGGAAGGAATGAATGAAGTCTCACATCACGATATCCATATCATCCATGTGATTGACAGTGACATCAATTACTGTACCGGCTGTTTCTCCTGTATGAAAAACGGCGGAACCTGCATCCATGAAGACGATATGCACAATATTCTGGAGGAGATTCTCTCCAGTGATCTCCTGATCTGGAGCTTCCCGTTATATTGCTATGGAATGCCGGCTTCATTAAAGGTACTTCTGGATCGCACACTTCCTCTGTCAGGCATGGCAATGCAGAAGGTGGGCGACAGGTATGAGCATATCGGGCAGGCAGACTTTTCTCATCTGCGTTATCTGATGATCTGCGGATGCGGCTTTCCCAACAGCAGTCACAACTTTGAACCTGCTGTGGCTCAGTTCAGACTGTGCTTCCCCGGAAATCACACGATCATCACCGTTCCGGAGAGCCCCATGTTCAATGCACCTGAAGCAGTCATCGTTACTCAGCCAAGGCTTTCACTTGTGAAGCAGGCTGGAACACAATACGCAAAAACAGGTGAAATCAACCAGGCATTGCTGAATGAAATCGGGACTCCCATGATCCCGGAAGAACAGTATGCGGCGATTGTGAATGGAGGTATGTAAACAATGAAAGAATTCATCGCTTATTGCGGGCTTGACTGCGAAAGCTGCGAAGCCCGTATTGCAGCCATCAATAATGACAATCACTTAAGACAGAAAGTCGCAGAAGAATGGTCAGAACTCAACGGCGTAACGATTACACCGGATATGATCAATTGCACCGGATGCCGGATTGACGGCGTGAAAACCCCGTTTTGCGAATCATTGTGCCCGATCCGTCAGTGCGCTTTAAGCAAAAGAATTGAAACCTGCGGCAGCTGCGCAGAAGTAAAGACATGTGAGAAGGTCGGAATGATTCTCAAAAACAATGAGGAAGCTGGACGTAATCTCGGATTATGACACAAAGAAAACCGGAAGAAACAGATATCAGATGAAGGAGGTAAGCTTATGCGCCACTATGGAACTCAGCTTCTGGAAACAGAAAGACTGATCCTGAGAAGATTTGAAATTGAAGATGCACAAGCGATGTACACCAACTGGGCATCTGATCCCGATGTGACGAAATATCTGACCTGGCCTGTACATGCAAGTGCCGATGTCAGCAGGAACATATTGAAGGAGTGGATCTCATCCTATTCAAAGGACAATTATTACCAATGGGCGATTGTCTTCAAAGAAAATGGAACTGAGCCGATCGGCAGCATCGCTGCGGTTCATATGAACGATGATATCGATATGGTTCATATCGGCTACTGCATTGGCAGACCCTGGTGGCATCAGGGAATCATGTCCGAAGCTCTCAAAGCAGTCATGGATTTCTTTTTCGATCAGGTCGGGGCAAACCGCATCGAATGCCGCCATGATCCAAGGAATCCCCATTCCGGCATGGTCATGAAAAAGTGCGGCATGAAATATGAAGGCACCATGCGGTGTGCTGACCGTAACAATCAGGGCATATGTGATGTATGCTGTTATGCACTGCTGAGGTCAGAACGGCCGGATGGTGAGCGATAATACAGATTTGAGGTGAGAAAAATGAGACGCTGCATTGTATCAGCTCCACGCAGAGCCTGAGGAGTCTGTGTGGAGGAATTGAAATTCCTCAGGCTTTGCTCAAATCAGAGAAACAAACGATAAGGAGCAAAGACAATGAATAACAACAATAACGGACTGAAAGATTTTTATATACTCTGGAGTACGCAGAGCCTTTCACAGCTGGGCAGCGCAATGACCGGATTTGCACTGACATTGTGGCTGTATGAGAAAACCGGTTCGGCACTCAGTACGGCAGCACTCAGAATCTGTACCTATGCACCGTATGTGATCATGAGCATATTTGCAGGGGCAATCTCAGACCGGTACGACAAGAAGAAAACCATGCTTGTATGTGATGTTCTGGCGGCACTTACCACGATCCTTGTTTTTGTACTGTACAGGACTGATATGCTTGCCGTATGGCATCTGTATGCGCTAAATGCTTTTTCAGGGCTGATGAATACTGTGCAGCAGCCTGCTTCAGAAGTTGCCTATACGCTGATCGTTCCAAAGGAATATTATCAAAGAACAAGCGGACTGCAGTCGCTTTCCCGCTCCCTGATATCCATCGGCAACCCGCTGATCGCATCGGCACTTTACGGGATGCTTGGCCTCAACGCAGTGATATTGATCGATCTGATGACTTTTGCAATCGCGTTTCTGACGCTTCTGTTTCTGATTCACCTTCCGGTTATTTCTGCGCAAAATGCGGCAGATAAAAACATGCTGGAGATGGCAGGAGAGGGACTGATGTTTCTTAAGAAAAACCCGCTTGTGCTGGATGTGATCCTTTTCATGGCAGGTGTCAATCTGATTGCATCGGCCTTTGATGCCGTGCTTCCTGCTCTGGTGATTCCCAGAAGCGGAAACAGTATGCTTGGGATTGTGACATCCTGTTCGGGGATTGCGATGGTGCTGGGAAGCCTGATCGCTTCAGTCATGCCAAAGCCCAAAGACCGTGTCAGAACCATTTACCTGACGATGCTTTTCTCGCTTGGAACGGAGAATTTCCTGCTTGCATTTTCAAGAAATCCGCTCATATGGTGTATCGGACAGGTGCTTGGCTGGATTCTTGTTCCTGTGATGGGTGCAAATCAGAATGTGATCATGCGCAATACAATCCCGGTGGACCTGCAGGGAAGAGTATATGCATGCCGCAACACTCTGCAGTTCTTTACAATCCCCATCGGGCTTGCCGTCGGCGGCTTTATGGTCGATTGCATCTGTGAGCCGTTTATGGCATCCGTTCAGCCCGGACAGCTTTTGAGCATCCTGTTTGGAAGCGGTAAAGGTTCCGGCGCAGCAATGATGATGTTTCTGCTCGGAATGGCAGGCACAATTCTGTGCCTGTGCTCAGGAAAGAGGCTGAAACAATATCAGTACTCGGAAGAGTAAACAGGACATCGCAGCCGTAAAAGCATATGATTTTTGAATAATCTACTGATCAGTCAGATTAAGTGGATTCCTGAAGCAGAGCAGATTGTGCTGCCTGTGTGCGGAATCCTCTTTTCATCTGTGAGTGCCTGCCGGCAGGCAGGTGTATGATTATCGTCCCGTGATTTCATCAGGGAGCCTTCTCAAAAACGGTCAACGGCTTTACGATATGTTTGACCGGTGCGGTTAACGGAGGTGCCATATGAATCCAAAGTTTTATTCGCTGCCTGAAGAAAAACAATCAGCAATATTGAATGCGGGATTTCATGTGTTTTCACAGAACTCCTATAAAAAGAGCCCGATGAGTGAAATCGCGGATGCTGCCGGCATCAGCAAGTCATTGCTGTTCCATTATTTTCATAACAAGAAAGAACTCTATCTCTATCTCTTTGATACCTGCTGCAGAATTACGGTCGAGGAAATGACAAAGAGCGGGGCATATGAACAGACGGATCTGTTCGGAAGTCTTGATTACGGCATGCAGGCAAAACTTCGCTTAATGAGACAGTATCCCGATATCGGTGTTTTCGCAGTCAGAGCTTTCTATGAAAAGGATCCTGAAGTCAGCGCGGATATTCAGAAAAGCATGGGTCAGTATCTCAATATCCATGCGGCAAAGAAACTTCAAAGCATCAATCCCGATGATTTCATCCCCGGCATCGATCTTTCGATGATGTACAGGGAAATGTACTGGGCTTCGGAAGGCTGTCTGTGGGAATATATACAGCGTGGATACATGAATGTCGATGCCATGGAGAAGGATTTCAGAAAGCTTCTGGAATTCTGGAAAACGGTTTATCTGAGAAAAAACCGGGAGGAACAATCATGAATAAAGAACTGTTGATCAAAGCAATATCCAGATTCACAGCAGGGGTGCTGCTGGTGATGGGTTTATTGTTTATACCCGCAGGAACACTGAATTACCCGCAGGCCTGGCTTCTGACCGGAATTCTGTTTGTTCCGATGTTTATCGCCGGACTGGTCATGATGAAAAAGAATCCGGAACTGTTAATGAAACGGCTGAATGTCAGAGAAGAGGAAAGTGAACAGCGCGAAGTGATTCTGCTCAGCGGAATCATGTTTCTGGCGGCTTTCATTTCAGCCGGGCTCAGTTTCCGGTTTCAATGGCTGATGTTACCGTTTGCAGTCAGTATGACCGGTACGATTCTCTTTCTTGCGTCCTATGCGCTCTACGCTGAAGTTCTTCGGGAGAATACCTATCTTTCGAGAACTGTGGAAGTACAGGAAAATCAGAAGGTGATCGATACGGGCCTCTATGGAGTTGTCCGTCATCCGATGTATATGGCAACAGTAGTTTTATTTCTTTCAATGCCGCTGGTGCTGGGATCTGTGATCTCATTTATGATTATGCTTTTCTATATCCCGATTATTGTAAAAAGGATCCGCAATGAAGAACAGGTTCTGAAAAACGGACTTCCGGGATATGCCGGATATATGGAAAAAGTAAAATACAGACTGATTCCTTTCCTCTGGTAGAAGCAGGTACCGGAATATTGCTTAACCATGTATTCAGAGTTACAGAAAATAAAGCTGAACGTCAGATCAAGATGTCTCAGGCATATGGAAAACATCTGTTTGCGAACATATAAACGCTGAAAAATTATGAAATGAAAAGGTTTCCGCCGCAAAAAGCATAATGCTTCAGTGATGGAAACCTCTTTTCTTTGGTGTCTTCCAAAAAACAGTCAACATCTTTCAGTGTTTACTGAAATGCTGATATTCATATACAGCTTCACATGTATGTTATCATGCATCAGATATCTCACTTGTATGAAAGCCATGATGTAAAAGGCCGGCGGACACTCAGGAAGATATTCTCAAACCGAACCGCCTGAGTTCTTTTTCGGCAATGGAAAATCCAGAAGAATGCTTGCATGTCAAAGACGCAGAAGGTTGTGCTGTAATGCGGTGAAAGTTAAGCCCTGCGTTGTGAAGGGCAAAAGAAGATAAGGAAGTATGATATGAGTGAAGAACTCCACCCAAATGCCTGGCTGTTCTGTTTGAAATCTTTTTGAGAGTCTATGTTCACAGCACAGTGCGGAATATCATGTTCACACTTGCGGCATCGATCTGTATCTGTTATCTGCTCATGTGGGCTCGTGACAGCTTTAAAGAAAATAACAGAAAAGGGATGATCTTAAGCTCTGTGTGTCTTGCGATCGGAATCGGGACCGCGTATGCGCTCTGCAGAATTCTGCCTGATTACATCGAAAACTGCGGCGGCCTGGATTACGGTTTCAGCGGTGTGATGTTACCGGCATTGACGATTTTATTCAAAAACAAATATGCAAAGCTCGGTTCATCCGGTGCCTCTCTTGCCTGGCTCTGCCTGACAGATATGAAGCCGATTCCCGTTCAGTGGTACTGTCTGCTCAGTCTGGCTGTTCTGTTTCTGTACAATGGCAAAAAGGGTAAATACAATCTGAAATATCTTTTCTATCTGTATTATCCGCTTCATCTGATTCTGCTGTGTATCATCCATTTCAGCATTTCAGGTTAAAGGTGATTGAAGAATCAGATACAGAGTTCAAACCCTGTCAGCTTGTGCTGCTTTGGGCATCGTGACAATATCGGCTTCATATCATGTGTATAATGAACAGCAGAAACAAGGAGATCAACAATGGAAAAATTCAGTGAACTGGTTTATACCCGTCCTTCTCTGGAAGAGACCGAAGGTCAGCTGAGAAAACAGCTTGAAATCTTCCGCAATGCCGGCAGCTATGCAGAAGCGAAGGCAGCCTTTTTGAAACGTCAGGACATCATTGCAGAATTCAGAACAATGAATGTGATTGCGTCCATCCGGACAGATATCAATACTGCAGACGAATTCTATGCGGATGAATCAGCATTCTTCCACAGTGCCAACCCGAAGCTTGCAGTGACATTGAAGGAATTCAATGAAGCACTCGTATCTTCGCCATACCGTCCTGAATTTGAGAGGGAATACGGAGATCAGCTGTTCAGACTGATGGATGCGGATATCCGCACCAACAGCAAAGAAATTGTTGATGAAAAGGTTGAGGAAGGAAAACTTGTCACAGCCTATTCCAAGACAGCTGCATCCTGCAAGACGGTTTTCCGTGGAGAGGAATGCAACTTCTACGGTCTTCTCAAGCATATGCTTTCCACAGACAGGCAGGAGCGCCGCGAAGCGATGATTGCCTGGGCAGAACTTTATGAAGGCGCATCCGGGACACTGGAAGAGCAGTATACAAAGCTTGGAATGCTGAGAAGAACCGAAGCAGAAAAACTCGGCTTTGACAGCTATATTGACATGGCTTATATGGCTCGTCACAGATTCGACTATACGGCAAAGGATATCGAACATTTCCGAGATCTGATCGTGAAGTATGTAGTTCCCGCTGCCGCAAAGATCCGCGAGTCACAGCGCAAGAGACTCGGCGTAGAAAAACTGGAATATTATGATGAAGGTCTGTTCTTTGCAAAAGGAAATTCAACTCCGGACAAGGATACACAGGGAATGATTGATGCGGCTCAGCAGATGTACCGTGAGCTCTCAAAAGAAACAGGTGAATTCTTTGATTACATGGTTGAACATGATCTGTTTGACCTTGAAACAAGACCCGACAAGAGACTTGGCGGCTATTGCACAAGGCTTGCAAAATACAAGGTTCCGTTCATCTTCTCAAACTTCAATAAGACAAGTGCCGATACTGAAGTTCTGACCCATGAGGCTGGCCATGCATTTGAAGGCTACACCGCTTCAAGGACACAGGAAATCTCTGAATATTTCGGTTCAACTTCAGAAGTCAATGAGATCCACTCCATGGCGATGGAATTCTTCACGGAACCGTGGTATTACCTGTTCTATCCTCAAGGAGAAGGGGAAAGATATGTTTATGAACATCTGGCTGAGAGCTTTGTGAATCTGACATATCTTGTCAGTGTGGATGAATTCCAGCACAGAGTATTTGAAGGCCCGCAGCCTGATGCGGCAGGCTACCGCAGAATCTGGAAGAAGATCGAGGAACGCTTCATGCCGTGGAGAAGCTATGACGGAAATGAATTCCTTGAAAGCGGCGGCTTCTGGATGCAGAAACAGCATATCTTCATGTATCCGTTCTATTATGTGGAATATGCTTTGGCAATGCTTTGCGCACTGCAGTTCTATCTGAGAAGACAGACAGATCCCGAAGGTGCATGGGCAGATTATATGAAACTCTGCAAGCTCGGCGGAAGCCTTGGCTACTTTGATCTTCTGAAGGCTGCCAACCTGAAGAATCCGTTTGAAGAAGAAACAATCCGCGAAGTGACGGAATCCGTCATGAAAGCAATTGCGGAAATGGAAGAAAAGCTCTGACCGACAGCGAATCATACCGGACGTGTTCCGGTATGATTTTCATTTTGCACAGACGGAATTCTGAATTACGGCAGTTCCCTGAAAAAGGAAATTCAGTGATCAGAATGTTCCGGGAGGACTGTTGATTCCGGACACTTTCATCAATCTGTTCAGTAACTGACAGAACGGAAGAACTGTGTGTGGCTGCTTTCCGGTTTCCGCAATATCATGCAGACGGTAAGTTAACGAACATGATGTCCGAAAAATGCAGGAGGGAAGATGCAGAAGTTCAAAGCAATCCTATATGCTGTTCTGGCGGCTGTACTGTATTCACTGATGACACCGGTTGCCAAACTGATGCAGGTCAGTGTATCACCGGTTGCGGAGGCAGGACTTTTATATCTCGGTGCAGGGACCGGCATGTCGGTCATTTATCTGATTCAGCAGAAAACAGGTGTGAAACATGCACGGCCTGCGATTGCGAAAGATGATCTGAAATATGTGATCGCAATGATTGTTCTTGATATGCTTGCGCCGATTTTTCTGCTGATCGGCTTATCCATGTCAACTCCGGAAAGTGTATCGCTTCTCAATAATTTTGAGATTGTGGCAACAACCGCAATTGCAGTGCTGATGTTTCATGAAAAGGCCGGAACAAAGCTGCTGATATCGATCTGCCTGATCACATTGTCCTGTGCGCTGCTTTCACTTGATTCGGATGCGGCTTTAAGGTTTTCTGCAGGTTCGCTGTTTGTTCTGCTTGCATGTGCCTGCTGGGGATTAGAGAATAACTGCACCAGCAGTCTTTCCGAAAAGGATACCCGTCAGATTGTCATGATCAAGGGGTTGGGATCGGGTACTGCATCGCTTCTGCTGTCTTTAGTGATACATGAAGAAATCGGCAGTCTCTACAGCTGCTTTGCGGTCATGATCCTTGGATTTCTTGCGATCGGCATGAGCGTATATTTTTATGTCATTGCACAAAGCGAGATCGGTGCAGCCAGGACAAGTGCATATTATGCAGTTTCACCGTTTATCGGTGTACTTCTCTCACTTCTGATTTTTCATCAGATGCCGGGTAAGCTGTTCTGGATTGCATTGGCAATCATGGCTGTGGGTGTGTATGTCAACGTAAAAGATATCCAGGAGCCATAAAAATAAAGAAATCTCATTAACAATAAAAATCAAAACAGTTTCTAATGTATACTGATTGACATCGGATATATACTCCTATATAGTATTAAAGTATTACTATATGGGAGTATTTTTTATGAGGATACACGGTGGTTTTCAGGTTTCCAAAATCAAACAGCTTGGTGACCGGATCTTTGAAAAGATCCTTGCCGAAAGAGGAATTGAAGCATTCAACGGTGCTCAGGGGCGTATTCTTTATGTTCTGTTTCAGAAGGATGGCGTACCGATCAAAACGGTATCCGAAAAGTGCGGTCTTGCTATCACTTCACTCACGACCATGCTTGAGAGAATGGAAAAATCAGGTCTCATCAGGCGTACTCAGGATTCTGATGACAAACGCAAAACGCTTCTGTACCTGACAGAAAAAGCAAGAAATCTTGAAGAAGACTATATCGCAGTATCTGAACAGATGGGTGATATCTATTATCAGGGCTTTACTGCCGAAGAAGTGAAGGCTGCAGAAGAATATCTTGACAGGATACGCCTGAATCTGGAAAGGTGGCAGAAAAATGAGTGAGTGTATCAAGGATCTGATCAAAAATCTGAATATCGTCATCGGATGTCCGGTCGGCTGTGATTATTGCTATGCACGCAATAACTGCCGGCGGTTTCATATCACGGATGACTTCTCGGTACCGGAGTATTATGAACAGAAACTTCGTATTCTCGAGCGCAAAAAGCCGGGCAACTGGCTGCTTACAGGTATGAGTGATTTATGCGCATGGAAGGAAGAATGGCTTGATGCTGTTTTTGAGAAACTGCGTGACAATCCTGACCATGAAGCGATTTTCCTGTCCAAGCGGCCGGATCTTCTGAAGATCGATACAGATCTTGAAAATGCATGGTTCGGGGTAACAGTGACAAGAAAGAGTGAACTTTGGAGATTAAAGGCATTAAAAGAAAATGTCCGTGCCAAACACTATCATGTGACCTTTGAACCGCTCTTTGATGATCCCGGTGAAGTGGATTTTTCGGGAATCGACTGGATTGTCATCGGAACAATGACCGGCGCAAAAAAGAACAAAATCAAAACGGAACCTGCCTGGGCATACAGTCTGTGTGAGCAGGCACATGCAGCAGGAATTCCGGTATTTATGAAAGAAGACCTGATTCCGATTCTCGGTGAAGAGAACATGGTTCAGGAACTTCCCGATGCATTTAACAGAGTGTTGGGGGTACAGAGAAATGCTTGATACTGAAATCAAAACGGGACGTGCTGAAACAAAGAATATCATGACAAAATCAAACGGCCCGTTAGGAGGATATGCGGTTAATCCTTATGTGGGATGCACTCATGGCTGCAAATATTGCTATGCATCCTTTATGAAGCGTTTTACCGGTCATACGGAAGAATGGGGAACTTTCCTCGATATCAAATACTGGCCGGCAATCAAAAATCCGAAGAAATATGCCGGACAGAAGGTGATTATCGGAACTGTCACCGACGGATATCTTCCAGAGGAAGAAACATATTGCAGAACAAGAAAGGTTCTTGAGGAACTGAAGGACAGCGGCGCCGATATCCTGATCTGCACAAAGAGCGATCTTGTGCTGCGTGATCTTGATCTTCTGAAAGAAATCAATGATAAAAATCGTCTGACAGTCTCATGGTCGGTCAATACACTGGATGAAGATTTCTGTGAAGATATGGATGATGCTGTATCAATCGAAAGAAGACTTGCCGCAATGAAACAGGTCTATGATACCGGGATCCGTACCGTCTGTTTCATTTCACCCGTATTCCCGGGAATCACGGATATTGAAGCGATCATTGAGCGCGCAAAGGATCAGTGCGATCTTGTCTGGCTTGAAAATCTGAATCTGCGCGGCGGATTCAAAAAAACGATCATGGATTATATCGCTGAAAAGCATCCTGATCTTGTACCGCTTTATGAAGAGATCTACACCAAAAAGAACCGCAGCTATTTTGAAGCACTCGAAAAGAAGGTGGAAGAGATTGCTGAGAAGTACGGATGCCGTTTTGTTGATAACGAAACTCCGTATGAAAGAGTTCCGCAGGGTCATCCGACCATCGTCGATTATTTCTATCATGAAGAAGTCCGCGGAACTGCCAACAGCGGAAAGAGAAACAAATAAGAGCAGATTATCAGTATCGAACGATACATGCCGGAGAATGAAACAGAAATCAGTCCCCGGCTTTTTCATACCCGCATTTATGCAATGGATGTATGTCTTTCAAGCTTCTTCAGAGCTGCAAATCCACTATATAATGAGATGAACAGCGAAATACCGTATCAGCCGCCTGAAGAGATTGATGAAAAACAATACCTGTGATACAGAAGGAGAGAATGTATTCAGAGGAAAGCATACGGGACAAACGGAAATATTGAATCGCAGAGGTTCATAAGGAGGATTGTTAATGGCTGAAGAATGTTTAATCTGCAAAGCACCGCTGGAATATCTTGAGAAAGATGAACTGATGGAGTGCGCAATCTGTCATAAGAAAGAAAACAGCAAAACACGCTGTATCAAAGGCCATTATGTCTGCAATGAGTGCCATACGGCAGGACTTGATGCAATCATCGGTCTCTGCCTGAAAGAGGATTCAAAGGATCCCGTATCGATCGTTGAGAAAATGATGGATCAGCCGTTCTGTCACATGCACGGACCCGAACATCATGTCATGGTCGGAGCTGCTTTGCTGACAGCTTATAAAAATGCAGGCGGTGATATCAATCTTGAAACTGCACTTGCAGAAATGATGAACCGCGGAAGAAGTGTACCGGGTGGAGCCTGCGGATTCTGGGGAGCGTGCGGAGCCGGGATTAGCAGCGGGATGTTTGTGTCAATCATTTCCGGGTCTACACCTTTGAAACAGGGACCGTTTGCACTGTCTCACCGTATGACAGCAAGCTCGCTTTCTGCAATCGCAGAGATCGGCGGACCGCGCTGCTGCAAAAGAGATTCCTATCTTTCAATTCTTGCGGCAATCGATTTTGCGAAAGAGAACTTCGGAATCAAAATGGAACATGGGAATGTGATCTGCTCGCGTTCTCAAATGAACAGTCAATGCATCGGAATACGCTGTCCGTTTTCAAAGGCAAACCATCTCTGAAACAGCCTGATGCCTTCAGACAGATGTGTCTTTCTTTACTGAAATGACGCCATTTCCCGCTTTGTGTCATGTTCTTACAGGCTCCGTTACAGTACTCTGACGCTGAAAGGAGCCTTTTAATTCTGTGCGGACAGCTTTATTAAAAACCGGACTTGTAAAATATGGAAGATGCTTCAGGACTGAATATGATCCTTGTTGACAACAGTGAATATACACAATCCGCTGACGGACTTAAGGATGCACATATTATCAGCATCATCGATCATCATGCGACGGGGCAGTCACGACCGGCAATCAGCTGATCTATGATGCAAGACCGCTTGGATTAACCGCAACCATTCTCTGGATCCGTTACCGCAATTACGGAATTGAACCGGATCGTAAAACAGCCGCAGCTATGATCGGTTCGATTCTTTCCGACACAAAGAATATGCAGTCTGAGACAACGACATTTGCGGACAGAGAAGCTCTCAGGGCACTCAATGAAATCGCCGGAATTGAAGATCTGGATGCGTTCTATCAGGAAATGTATAAAGCACTGCTTTCGTATGATGGAATGAGTGATGAAGAAATCTTCTTCAGCGATTACAAGGAATATGAAACCGGAGGAAAGAAAAATTCCATCGGATGCGTCAATGCCTATGACGAAGAAACTGCGAAAGATCTTGCCGAACGGATGAAGAAAACAATGCCGGAAGCGATGGCAAAGAAGGGGATGGATATGGCATTTGCGGCAATCTCCATTCTTCATGATGATCTTTCCGTCACGTATGCGGTTGCGGCAGATGCAGCCTCTGATGAAGTTCTGAAACTGGCCGTCGGCAACATGGCTGAGTTTGACGGAACTTCCTATGCTGTCAAACCCTATATGTCAAGAAAAGCAGTTCTTGTTCCGGCGATTACCGATATTCTTGAATCCTATCCGCACGAATAGAAAGCTTTGAGCAAATATACAAGAGTGAATGCCTGTACTTTCTGCAGGCATTTTTATTTCGGAAAAGAAGATGAAAAAGAGTTGTTATATATATTGACACGGTGTCAGTATGTGGCTATGATGATTATGCTGACATGATGTCAGAATGAAATACTTTAAGTCAGGAGACTGAAATGAAAAAAGCAACGCCGGAACAGATCGCTCTGAAAAGAGAAGAGATTATCGATGCATGCGAACAGCTGTATCAGACAATGAGCTTCCGTGAGATCACACTCAAGGAGATCGGAACAATCACATCTTTTTCAAGGCCGACGATCTACAACTATTTTGAAACAAAAGAAGAAATCTTCCTTGCGCTTTTCACAAGGGAATATGACCGCTGGAATGTACAGCTTGATGCAATTCTCAATGAACATGAACATCTGAACAAAGAACAGCTGGCAGATCTTATTGCGAAATCTCTTGCTGAAAGAGCACAGCTGTTAAAACTTCTTGCCATGAATAACTACGACATGGAAGCCAACAGCCGCCAGGAACTTCTGACCGTTTTCAAACAGTCGTACGGCGGTTCCATGCAGAGGGTGAAGATGCTGCTGGAGAAGTTCTGTCCGGATATGACAGATATCGATGTGCAGAATTTCATTTATACGTTCTTTCCGTTCATGTTCGGCATTTATCCGTATACTTCTGTCACTGAAAAACAGAGCACAGCGATGAATGAAGCAGGTATCAATTATGTTTACCACACTGTGTACGAACTGACGTTCGGATGTCTGATCCGGCTGCTCGGAAAATGAAAATAACCTGGAAGGAGACTGAATGATGACAAATCTACCTGAAATCGCGCTTGGCGCATGGGCATGGGGAAACGACGGAACTTTCGGAAACAGTCTGAGTGCCGAGAGTCTGAAACCGATCTTTGAAACAGCAATGGCAAACGGACTGAATCTCTGGGATACAGCCTATGCATACGGCATGGGCACATCTGAAAAAGTTCTTGCCGGCTTTCTGAAGGAACATGCAAGAGATTCCTATCTGATTTCCGACAAGTTCACACCGCAGTGTGCGGATGTCTCTTCTGAAACAGCGATGGCTGACATGATCGAAATGCAGCTGAAGCTGATGGATCTTGATCACTTTGATATCTACTGGATTCACAATGTGAGCGGTGCACCGAAATGGACAGAGGAGCTGGCAAAGAATTTTGAAGGAAAAGACAATGTTGCTTTGATCGGTGTTTCCAATCATAACCTTGCTGAAATCAAAGAAGCAGATGCGATTCTGAAAGCACATGGTCTCAAGCTTTCGGCAGTGCAGAATCACTACAGTCTGATCAACCGCTCTTCAGAATATTCAGGGATTCTTGATTACTGCAGAGAAAACGGAATGACATTCTTTGCTTATATGGTTCTTGAGCAGGGAGCCCTCTCAGGCAAGTATGATACAAAGCATCCGATGCCGGCAGGCAGCGACAGAGCAGCAACCTACAATCCTGTTCTTGATCAGCTGGAAATCCTGAATGCCGAAATGAAAAAGCTGGCTGAAAAATACAATGTCGGAATTGCTCAGATTCCGGTTGCCTGGGCAATTGCCAAGGGCACTCTGCCGATTATCGGTGTGACAAAAGAAAACCAGGTGCTGGATGCCCTGAAGGCTGCGAATGTGACACTGACTGCAGAAGAAACTGCAGCTCTTGAAAAAACGGCAGACAGCCTGAATCTGAATGTGATCCGTATGTGGGAAAAGGAGATGAAATAACATGAGCAGGAAAAATATCGGACCAACACTGGCTTTATATCCGTGTCCTGTCATCGTTGTCGGGGCAATGGTCAATGACAGACCGACATGGACATTGGTTGCTCATGCCGGTACGGTTGCTCACAGCCATCTGATGGTGTCACTTGTTCAGGCACACTATATCAACAAGGGCATTCGTGCAAACGGAAAGCTCTCTGTCAATGTCGTAGACGAATCCTGGCTCAGGGATGCCGACCGCATGGGAACAATCAGCGGAAACAAGACTGACAAATCCGAAGCATTTGCATGGACGATGGGCGAAAACGGCGCACCTCTGATCGACGAAGCAAAGATTTCGATCGAGTGTGAGGTTGACGGCAATTATGAACTGGAAAATTTTGATAACTTCATCTGTAAGATTCTTGCAACATATGCAGATGAATCTGTTCTGAATCAAGACGGAAAAATTGATTATCATGCTTTCAAGCCGGTTCTCTTTGAATTCCCGACATACGAATATTTCGTGACCGGTGATAAAGCAGGCAACTGCGGCCGGATGAATTGAATCAGGCAGTCTGTGCGGCTTTCAGACAGACTGTTCGTCATCAGAAAAACGGGGGAAATGAAAATGAAACAGAACAATCGAATGATTTCTTTGTTTGCTGCATTTGCAATGGTTCTCGGACTCAGTGCATGCGGTGCAGCACCTGCAGAAACAAACGATCAGAATAAAGAAACAGAGACTTTATCAGAAGGAACTGATGTGAATGAAAAAGAAAATACAGCGGAAGAAAACACTGAACCTGCAGAAGATTCAGAAAGTCAGGAATCAGATTCCAAAGTATTGATTGCATATTTTTCTGCAACCGGCACAACAAAAGGTGTGGCTGAAAAGATCGCGGCAATCACAGGCGGAGATCTTTATGAAATCCAGCCGGCAGTGCCGTATACAGATGACGATCTGAATTACAACGACAGCAGCACCCGTGCAACTGTTGAACAGAATGATCAGTCTGTGCGTCCTGAAATCGGAAGCGATGATATTTCTCTTGAAGACTATCAGACCGTTTATCTTGGCTATCCGATCTGGTGGGGAGAAGAACCGCGGATTATGGATACATTTGCTGAAAAGTACAGCTTTGAGGGAATCACTGTCATTCCGTTCTGCACTTCCGGCGGAAGCGGCATCGGCAGAAGCGGATCCAACATGGAAGCTCTTGCAGACAGCGGTACCTGGCTTGAAGGCAGACGCTTCAGCGGCAATGTATCAGAATCAGATCTTCAGTCCTGGATTGACAGTATGAATTAAAAAACAGAAGGACAGAAACATGTCTGGAATCAAATCAAACAGTATGATGAAGAGGATGACGGACATTGCAATGAGTGTCCTTCTTCTTTGTCTGATGGCTTACCAGGTGACAGGAGAAGCAGCTCATGAATGGCTCGGGATGGCTATGGCTGTACTTGTTGTGATCCATCAGATTCTCAACCGGAAATGGTACAGCACACTGTTCAAAGGAAAGCAGAATCCATACCGCACTTCAACAGCGATTCTCAATATCCTGCTTCTGATGAGCTTTGCATTGACTGCTTTCTGCGGCATGAGCATGAGCAGCTATGCGGTTCCTTTCCTCTATGGTATGGCACCGGTATCGTTTGTCAGAAGAATGCATCTGTCGATGTCTCACTGGTCATTTGTTCTGATGGGACTGCATCTTGGCATGCATATGCCGCTCATCGCAGCTTCTCTGAATCTGAAGGAAAGAACAAAGAGCATCTCATTCTGTATCTCCGTATGTATCGGCGGGGCCGGTCTCTGGCTTTTTCTGAGAAACGGAATGTGCGATTATCTCTTCTTCCGTGTACCGTTTGCATTTCTGGATTACGATAAAGCAGGCTGGCTGGTATTTCTGGAAAATCTTCTGATGCTTGTATTCTGGGTGCTGACCGGCACAGAGATGTATCATATTATCAGAAATACTTCACTCAGAACGGATCAGAAAAAGAAACGGTTCATGCCGTATGTCTCTGCTGCAGTTTCAATATTGATCGGAAGTCTGATGACATTCATCATTCCTTCAGCTGAGACACAAGGGACATTTGGAAATTCCGGGTGGGCATCAGAAAGCCAGGATCGTACACAGAATGAACAGCAGACAGAACCTGCAGAAACCCGGAAGACTGATTCAGAAGGCACTGCCGGAAACACAGAGATACAGGATGGCTTTGTGTTTGTCGAAGGCGGCAGCTTCTCAATGGGAAGTCCTGAATCGGAAAACTGGAGAATTGATGATGAAACTCTGCATGATGTTTCAGTCAGCTCATTCTATATCGATCCTTATGAAACCACACAGGCTGAATATGAGAGACTGACCGGGCACAATCCATCTTCATTTGACGGAGAGGATCTTCCTGTCGAGAATTTAACATGGCTTGAAGCTGTTGAATTTGCCAATGCAAAAAGTACAGATGCCGGACTGACACCTGTATATACGATTTCTGAAGAGGGTGTGACATGGGATCTTTCAGCTGATGGCTATCGTCTGCCGAGTGAAGCGGAATGGGAATATGCATGCCGGGCAGGGACTGCGACACCTTTCAATACCGAAAAGTCACTGAGTGCTGACGAAGCGAATTTCTACGGGCATTATCCGTATGAAATCGAAGAGAACTATTTTGACAATTCGGTCCTTGAAGCAAGACCCGGTGAATACCGGCAGACAACCACAGCTGTCGGCAGTTTTGATCCGAATGCCTGGGGACTGTATGATATGCATGGGAATGTGAATGAATGGTGCTGGGATTATTACTCGGCATATGATCTGAATCAGACTGATAATCCAACCGGAGCAGAAAGCGGTACACGTCATGTTTACCGTGGCGGCGGCTGGAATGATTTTGCAAAGAATATGCGAAGTGCTTACCGTGCTGCCGGTCCTGAAGACATGCACAGCTTCAATCTCGGGATCCGTCTTGTAAGAAATGCTGAAAGCAGCCGGACAGGAAGGGTAAGCACAAGCAAGGCTGAAGTGAAGACAGACAATGACGGAAAAGTACTGATTGCTTACTTCTCATGGGGAGGAAATACCAGAGGAATTGCAGAAGAAATCCAGTCACAGACAGGAGCAGATCTGTTTGAAATCACTCCGGTTCATCCATATTCAGCAGATTACAATACTGTTCTGATGGAAGCACAGGAAGATCAGCACAGACAGACCAGACCTGAACTTTCAGATCACATCAGCAGCTTCAATGAATATGACATCATTCTGCTGGGATATCCGAACTGGTGGGCATCCATTCCGATGCCGGTTGCGTCATTCCTGGAAGAATATGACTTTACAGGCAAAACGATCGTTCCGTTCTGCTCGCATGGTGGCGGAAGATTCGGCCAGTCGCTGACAGCAATCGCAAAACTTGCACCGGATTCTGTCATCGGTGAAGGATTGTCTGTCCATTATTCGGGCGGCCCAGGACTTTCGGATGATATCAGTGAATGGCTTACGGTTAACGGGATCAGGAGGAATCAATGAAAATTGTTGTATTGATGGGAAGCCCAAATAAAAAGGGCTCAACGGACATTCTTGTCGAAAACTTTGTCAAAGGTGCAGAAGAAGCTGGAAATTCAGTCGAAGTGATCGATGTTGCTCATATGAACATTCATCCCTGCATCGGCTGTGTGAGATGCGGCTATGAAGGACCGTGCGTGCAGAAAGATGATAATGAAATCATCCGCAGAAAGCTTCTTGCTTCAGATATGGTTGTGTTTGCGACACCTTTGTATTATTACGGCATGAGCGCTCAGCTGAAGATAGTGACTGACCGCTTCTGCGCCTATAACAGCAGCCTGAACAGCAGACACCTGAAGAGTGCTCTGCTTACGGTTGCCTGGAACGCAGATGACTGGACATTTGATGCGCTTGAAGCACACTACAGAACACTTGTACGCTACATCAATTTCGATGACTGCGGGATGGTGCTCGGCTATGGATGCGGATCTCCTTCAATGACAAAACGCAGCAGATATCCTGAAGAAGCATACAGGCTCGGCAGGAGTCTGAAATGATGAAACACGCTGTCATTCTTTCGGCCAGTCCGCGTAAAATGGGCAATTCTGATATTCTCTGCCATCAGTTTATGAAAGGTGCTGAAGAGGCAGGAAACACATGTGAACTCATCTCGCTGTATGACAAAAAAATCGGTTTCTGCAGAGCCTGCTATACATGCTTCAGAACCGGAAAATGCGTTCTGAATGATGATATGTCAGAGATTCTTGAAAAAATGCAGAAGGCGGATGTTCTTGTGATTGCGACACCGACATATTTTCTGAGTATGAACGGAATGCTGAAAACCACAATTGACAGATTTCTTCCGAAATGGCAGGATCTTGGCTCTCATGATGTCTATCTGATTATCACCGGCCATGATTCAAAAAACGGACTGAAACTGGCCGGGGAAGAGCTGACAATGATCTTTGAAAATCTCGGCAATCAGATCAAAAAGATCATCTGGGGAGAAAATGTCTGGCAGAAAGGTGAAGTGCTCAATACTGCAGCGATGCAGGAAGCGTATCAGGCCGGACTGGAGATCTGATATCTTCGCTAAATCTGATATGATGCAAAAAACTGAGACTCGCGGAAGCCTCAGTTTTTCAGTTTGTATTCTGATTCTTT
>JAUNEN010000126.1 GCA_030525525.1 Erysipelotrichaceae bacterium | reverse complement strand
TTCATCATCGCCGTTGAACGGAAGCGGGAACACTTTTTCCGGAGAGGTGCTGCTGATCAGATCCTTGTCAGCCGTCATCACAATCGCATGCGGATATTTCTCACAGATCGTATTGAACTCACTGGCGCAATAGCGGATCAGTCTGCCGGTAAACGAAATCAGGATTACCGCCGTATCAGTTTCTTCGTTCGGTACGTTGAGCTGCCTTGCTATCGGTGCGTTATAGATGCACTTACCCATTTCAATCATGTCTTCCATATAATGGAAAGTCAGTGCTTCCGGATAAACTGCGCCGACGACAATCGCATGAGGAGCTTTGAATACTGTTTCATTGAATGCCCGGCAGTGCTCAACGAATCCTTTTTCATCGAAGCCGCCGTTGCATAAAACAGAGATGTTGTTCAGAATCCTTTTATCATCAGAAAGATCAAGGTGGTGTTTCAGCTGTGCCTGACGCACGCTGTGGCTGCTCATCATAAATGATTTCAGATCCAGAAAAGACTGGAAGCCGATTGATTTGCAGAAACGGTTGACGGTGGAAGTATTGCAGAAACTTCTCTCTGCAATCTGAGAAGCTTTGATGCTTTCAAGTTCCGGATACGCCTTTAACATCTGAACCGCAATCTCTCTGGTTGTGTTATCCGCCAGAGTATTATTGATAATACTGAGCAGAATGGATATCAGTGTATTCATTGAATATACTCCTTATCATCAACTGCCGGAAGATTTAAGATGCGTCAGTCTTTGTGAAATCCAGCGCAGTCCCTTCCCACGTGAATGTGAATGTGGGATCTTCGAATGTATATCCCATTTCCTGATCGTAGACAGTAATTGTCTTCTTTTCCGTATCATATGTGATTTCAATCAATGTACCGAACATGTTCAGCTGACCTTTGCCGTCTTCATTGAGTGTCAGAGTGGCATTCATGCCCATCTCCTTCATCATCTCAAACTGTTCAGCTCCTTCATTGGAACCGTCAGCGCGGGCTGCCGTCAGTTCATAGGAACCGGTAACTGTTCCGGTTTTTGAACCGCCGCTGCCCTGTCCGCAGGCGCTCAGTATGAACATGCATACAGCAATAACCAAAGTACAAAGAATTTTAGACATTTTTGCAATCATGATGAAACTCCTTTAGTTCAAGTATTGATATTCTAACATTTTAATCACAAAATGTTTCGCATTCTTATTTCACACCCTCATCGACAGGTTCATCAATAACGGGTTCTTCATCCAGCATCGCATAGCGGTACAGGAATGTGACGATCATTGCACGGGTACATTTCTGAGAAACACCGAATCTGCCGGTGCCGTCATTGAGACCTACCGTAATGCCGTTGACCGCTGCCCATGAGACTGAATCATAGAAATATCTGTCTTCGGTCACATCAGTAAATTCTGAATGTTCTTCAACTTCAGGACTTCCTGCTGTTCTGTATAAGAATGTGACACACTGTTCTCTTGTGCAGGGCTGACCGACGCCGAATCTGCCCGTTCCGTCATTGAGACCGAGTGTAATACCATTCTCAGCCGCCCATGAAATCGGCTTGTAGTACCAGTCTGTTTCTTTGACATCGGTGAATTCCTGATATTCTGTCGGTTCCGGTTCACCCTTGAGTCTCCATAAGAAAGTAACAATCTGTTCTCTTGTGCACGGTACATTCGGAGAGAATTTATTATTGCCGCCATAGCCGAGGGTGATGTTGTTGTCGACTGCCCAATAGACCGGTGCAAAGTAGTATGCATTCGGATCTCTGACATCGCTGAAGCATTCTCTGTCTTCAAGATCGCCGTCACTCGGTACATAATCTTCCGGATCGATCGGATACTTCTTTTTGAATTCTTCGGTATAGTACGGATATTCTTCTTCATGATCCGGGAAGTGGTCAAATCCTCTTAAGAAATATTCATCATAATCACCGGTTGTGGATGCCCATGTATTATCGATTTCATAATACTTGTTTCCAAGCTTTACGATATTCCATGCGTGATCATAACTGGTGATCACACGGCAGTCGATGCCGTATTCAAGCATCATTCTGTAGAAGAGAACTGCATATCCCTGACAGACTGCATCTCTGTTGATGATTGCCGCATATGCGGTATGAATGATGATCGGGTTCAGATCTTCCGAATATGTGACATTGTCCGCAATCCACTCATAGACAGTCGCAATAATCTGGAAGTTCGTTCTGTTATCAACAGCCAGTTCTTTTTTCAGATTATTCACTGCCTTTGTGACCTGATCTTCCTGGGCACGGGTGGTATAGTAGACAATTGTGTAGTCAAACGTTACGGTCTGATAGTCCGATGTAATATGGCACTGCATACTGCCATACTGCCATGCCAGATAGTCACCTTCATCAGGAATGCCGGTATGTGTTTCAACCGCATTGACAAACATATCTCTGTAAATGCTTGTGATCCCGCTCTGATAAGGCAGTGTGATCGAGATTGAAGTATGCCTCTGCTTGAATTCATTGCGGATGTAACTGACTGTCCAGGAAGGAATCATACTCGTTGCCTGGATTTCAGATACATTCTCATCAATTCTCGACTCAGCCGGCGTCAGCTGTTCAGCTTCCGGATAATAGCGCGGATTATAATACTCATATGTGCCGAGATCAACGATTTCTGATGCTTCATGATTCTGTGCACTGACCTCTGTTGGAGCACTCAATACACCGGAAACAGCAAGCAGAAGAATCATGAAAAGACGGACAATCTTACTCAGAATTTTCTCCATTTTTTTATTCCCTTTCATATCTAACAATCATTATATTTGAAAAATCCATATTTGGAGAATGTAAGTCCATTTTGACAGAGATTTTGTATCACTGAAAAAGATTCCGGGATCACCGGAATCTCTTTGACTCAGATCTGTTATATGAAATCAGGAAGGATACTTGATTGCATATCTGCGAAGGAAGGTCACGATCATTGCACGGGTGCACTTCTGACCTACCCCGAATCTTCCCGTGCCGTCATTCAGACCGACCGTAATCTCATTGGAAGCTGCCCATGAGATTGCATCATAATAATATCTGTCGCTTGTCACATCCGTGAATTCTGTATGTGCGCCGACTGCCGGCTTGCCCGCCGCTCTGTAAAGGAAGGTGACGCATTGTTCACGCGTACATGCCTGACCGACACCGAATCTGCCGGTGCCGTCATTCAGGCCGACCGTGATGCCTCTGCTGGCTGCCCATGAGATCGGTTTGTAATACCAGTCTGTTTCCTTCACATCCGTAAATTCCTGATAGCCCAAAGGTTCAGGTTCACCCATCAGTCTCCATAAGAAGGTGACAATCTGTTCTCTTGTACATGCCGCATTCGGTGAGAATTTGAACTTGCCGCCATGGCCGACCGTGATCTTTTTGTCGAATGCCCAGTAAACCGGATCGAAATAATAGGCACTCTGATCGGCGACATCGGCGAACATGCAGCGAACAGTACATGAAGCACCGTACTTGTGTTCATCATCGTAGACATTGATAAACGCAATACCGACATCTTTCGCAGTTACTTTTCCGTTCTGATCAACCGATGCAATCGCCGGATGAGAGGTTGTCCAGTTTTTATGCGGTTCGCCATCCGCAATCAGAGTTTCACTCTGACCGGGCACCAGATACAGCAGTGCTTTTCTGAGTGCAATCTGATAGTCTTCAATAATATTAATACCGAATTCTGCTGTTGCAGTATTTCCGTACTGATCATAAACAACGCACTTGCCCGGTGTCGCCTCCTGAAGATTGGCAAGTGTATAGCTGCCTTGCGGAGTTGTAGCAATCCATGAGTCGACGAATTTCATTGCAGAGTAATCATATTTGGATTTATACCAGATAAACGAAAGTGATGAAGTGTCAATTGCTGTGGCATCGACATTCAGATAAGCCGTGCCGTACAGTGTGACACTGATAATATTGCCGCCTCTGATTTCTGCTTTGAGCTGATTGTCAGGTCTTAGACTATACATTCTTGTCTGGAAATTGTTATATTTGTCGGTCACAACACATTTCACGCTGACATCCTGAGTGACACCTGAGATAACTTCTGAATCAGCTGTTCCAAGGGGAACCCATGGCTCATCTGCACCGTCATGGCGATACCATCTGTATCTGATGCCGGACGGATCATCTGCTTCAGCTTTGATCGAGACTTTTATTGAACCGTTGAGCCTGACATATTTGATTACATCGCCGACAGAGCTGACACCGAGACCGCCCGGAATTCTAAGACCGTAATTCAGTGTTTCTTCATTCCCATAGCGGTCAATGACACTCACATAATAATCAGCTGAATGCGTTACATGCGGAATGGAATACGAAGGATGAATTGCACCGCCGACCGGCTTGTACTCGTAATCCTTTCCGTTTTCATTGACATGCATCTCATACCATGTGATCTTCATATCTGTCGTATCATTTGCACTGATTGAAAACTCCATGACAGCAGGATCATTGTAATTGACTGTCTGAAACTGATCACCGATCGGTGTTAATATCAGTTGGTTGTCAACATTTGTTTCAAACCACACATCTTTTTCGAAGCCGTATCCGTCATTGCAATGACAGTGATATTTCTCACTTCTGTTGATATTCGTGAGATTCAACATAGGCTTTGTTTCCCCGCTTAACAATGTATCTCCCCGATACCATTGCAGAGTTACTCTGTCTGCTCTTCCCTGCACATTGACTTTGAAAGAGCCGCTGCCTCCCGGATTGGCAGAGAGTGTCGTATCCCCCTCATAGCCGAACAATGCCCCACCGGCCGTCACTTTGACCGGAAGCTTTCTGTTCACTTTATAATCCATCTGAAAAACTGTCAGATAATATGTGTTTCCTGCATCGAGAAAGTAGACAATTCTGAAGTTATTTCCCTCGGCGCCATCATATCCGCCTGCCAGTACGGTACCATCCGGCTTGCAGAGCTGCGCATTAGCACCATCACCGTTTCCGACATATGATCTGAAGCTGTAAAAATTTGATTCTGAAGGTACAAATTTAAACACCCGTGTATCACCGGGGTATCTGGATGCACCATCTGCTTCTACATTCAAAGTCAGAGTCTCTGCATAATCAAACTTTCCGCCGGCATTGATTTCAGCAATGACCGGTTCGGGATCTGTTTCAATTGTTCTCTCAGGATCGTCAGCTGTTTCTTCACCAAAGAAAGCCTCTTCCTCTTCAGGCAGACTCTCATATGATTCTTCAGGCACGATTTCTTCAGTGGGCTCTTCTTCGGTGATTTCTTCAGTCACTTCAGGTTCACTCACCTCTTCTTCAGCGAATACATGAATTGGTGTGATACTTGCAGACAGGGCAAAAAACAGCCCGAAAATGATCGACTTTCTGTAATAATTCATGATATTGTCCGCTCCTGTTGTTTTCACTATATACGATCCCGCTGAATGTTTCAATCAGCCAAGCGGCCCATAAAGGTGATAGCAGCAACTAAAAGCCGACCGTAATTTAACCTGCACTTTCAGGTTAAATCTATAATTTGCATGTTAAATACAATTCATACTGATGATTGCGTCAGGATGATTCGCTGCCTGCAATACCAATAAAAAAGCGCAGCTTCCTGCGCAATGATGATTCAGTTTTCAGCACCCTTTTCTGTCAAGGCTGCATGTCTGATTCAGAGAGGACTCCGGAATGAAGATCTCATATCCGTGATCTGACAGCCATGTTTCCCAATCCGTCCATACAGATCCGTCTTCATCCACAAGAGCGGGCAGACCGATGTCATTGACTGCCTTGAGATGATCGAAGACAGGCTCTCTGTCGCGGATTGCAAGGAAAGCTCCGAGGTTGCCGAGGTTTTCGAGGATATCGACAAATTCATAGGCCACATGGTTTTCATCAAGATTCTGCTTGAGTACCATGCAGTAAGGGCATTTGAAACTTCCGTATATTTTAATCATACTGACTCCTTTGTTCTATTTAATCATGAACTGTCTGTGTTTTTGTTTCAATTGCTTCTTTGATGTTGTAGTAAAGAATACCGGAGAGTACAATCGCCGCACCGATGAA
>JAUNEN010000125.1 GCA_030525525.1 Erysipelotrichaceae bacterium | reverse complement strand
TGATGGTTAAACTTACAGAACAGACTATTCTGAATCTTCTGCATTGATAACGGTTAAAAAAGAGGACTGTCTGATATCACTTTCAGTAACGCTTCAAATTGAATTCAGGACTTCCATTGACAGTATAACGGTTAACCGTTATATTTGTGGCAGGACAGGTGAATTACCATGACGATTAAGGAGATGCTAAAAGAAAATAATATGTCTGTTTATAAACTGTCAAAGGCAAGCAAAGTTCCTTATGCAACATGCAACGATATTGTAAGCGGCAAAGCACAGCTCGAAAAGTGCAGTGCAGAAACTGTATATAAGATCGCAAAAGCACTCAATGTCTCCATGGAGTCGATCCTTGCTCCGTATTTTGTCAAACGCGGCAGTTTTGAAAACTTCAAGAGTTCGATATGCCATCGCGTGAAAGAACTGGGCGATATTGATTTCATTATAGATACTTTGGAGAGCCAGAATATCCGTATATATTTTGAACGGAAATGGTATCCGGAAAGTCTGTATCTTCTTGCTATGCTTGATTATATCAGCAGAGAAAATGATATCCCCCTTTGCGATGAATATGACGATCTTCGCCGCTGCAGACTGGAAAAACCCATATATCCGTCAAGTCTCCTTGCTATGTCAGCGGCATCTAAAAGAGATGATGAATTAAGATATGCCGAGATAATGGCGATTCCGGAATTCAAACGATTCAACATTATCGAAAATGAGGTAAGAAATGTCATCTGAAAAACAGATTGAATTCACCAAAGAAAATTTAGATACATATCTGAAAGAAGTTGCAAAGGAATACAGAAAACAGGTCGGCAAAAATATGCCTGCAGAAATAATCCTGATCGGCGGTGCTTCCGTACTTGTTAATTATGGATTCAGAAACATGACAACGGATATAGATGCCGTAATTCATGCTTCATCTGTTATGAAGGATGTGATCAACCGGATTGGAGATCGGTATGATCTTCCAAACGGATGGCTGAATCATGACTTTGTCCGGACGGAATCCTATTCCCCGAATCTTTCCAGGTACTCTGAATACTTCAGAACTTATTCTAATGTGCTTACGGTTCGAACGATTGCGGCAGAATACCTTATTGCAATGAAACTCCGATCCGGCAGACAGTATAAGAGTGATCTTTCAGATGTACTCGGTATTCTCGCAGAACACGAAAAAAGAGAAAATCCGATTACTCTGGAGCGTATACAGAAAGCGGTATCTGAGCTCTATAGAGATTGGAATACTCTGCCGGAAACATCGCAGAACTTTATTTTAAATGTAATGCGGGACGGACATTTCAGCGAACTGTATGCACAGACGATCATCAGTGAAAAAGAGACAAAAGAGCTTCTGATTGGGTTTGGGCAGGATGATCCGGGAGTATTAAAGGAAGCGAATGTGAACAAAATAGCAGAGAATCTTCAAAAGAAGACAAGCCGGGCAGCCATTCTCACACAGTTAAGAGAACGAAAACCGGCCAATGATGTCGAAAACCCGGAAAAAGCCAAAGAACAGAAATGATCATGAACAATCATTACAATTAATATGAAACAAAACCGGAAATGATATCTCAGTCATATCATTTCCGGCATTTTAATATCAGAAAACTTATTTCCGTATACTCTGATTCAGCAAATACAATTCTTCCGGTCACTGCAGAAGTACAGATTCATTCAGAATATTCTGCTGTTTTAAGACAAGATTGAAGAAGGATTCTTTTCAGTGCATTGAATATCAGATCAGTCAATGATTGCATTGCCTGTATAGAGCTGATAGTATCTGCCTTTCTTTTCAAGCAGATCGTTATGCGAACCTCTTTCAATGATTCTTCCCTGCTCAAGAACCATGATGCAGTCACTGTTCTTGACGGTGGAAAGACGATGGGCAATGACAAATGTTGTTCTTCCTCTCATGAGCGCATCCATGCCTTCCTGAACAAGTTTTTCAGTTCTGGAGTCGATGGAGGAAGTTGCTTCGTCAAGAATCATGGCAGGCGGATCTGCCACAGCACATCTTGCGATTGCAAGCAGCTGCCTCTGTCCCTGGGAGAGATTGCCGCCATCACCCTTCAGCATTGTGTTATATCCGTCCGGAAGTCTTGTGATAAAGCCGTCTGCTCTGGCAAGTTTTGCGGCTGCGATGCACTCTTCATCGGTTGCATCAAGTCTGCCGTATCTGATATTCTCCATAACCGTACCCGTAAACAGGTGGGTATCCTGAAGAACCATACCGAGCGATCTTCTCAGATCCGGCTTTCTGATCTTGTTGATGTTGATATCGTCAAATCTGATCTTTCCGTCATCGATGTCATAGAAACGGTTGATCAGGTTGGTGATGGTTGTCTTGCCTGCTCCGGTGGAACCGACAAACGCAATCTTCTGACCGGGTTTGGCTTCAATGTCAATATCATGAAGAATGGTCTTGCGTCCGTCATAGGAGAAGTCGACATTATAAAGATCAACCTTGCCTTTGAGCTTCTGATATGTCACTGTACCTTCTGCTTTATGAGGATGTCTCCATGCCCACTGTCCGGTCTTCTTTTCTGTCTCATGAATTTCGCCGTTTTCATCTTCTTCGATATTGACCAGTTCAACATAGCCTTCATCAAATTCAGGTTTTTCATCCATCATTCTGAAGACACGTTCCGCACCGGCCATCGCATTGACAATCGATGCAAACTGCTGGGAAATCTGGGTGACAGGCATTGAGAAGCTTCTGTTCAGCGAGAGGAAGGAAACAAGCGTACCCAGTGTCAGTCCGAACAGACCGTTCAAAGCGAGAACACCGCCGATAACTGCGATCAATACGTAGGAAATGTTGCCGAGATTCGCCATGACCGGCATCATGATATTTGCATATTTGTTCGCATTTGCAGCATTTTCACGAAGCTCGTCATTCAGTTTTTCAAAACCTTCAATTGATTTTGCTTCATGGTTGAATACCTTGACAACCTTCTGACCGCTGAGCATTTCTTCAATATAGCCGTTTAATGCACCGAGTGATTTCTGCTGGGCAATGAAGTAGTTTCTGGATCTGCCGCCGAGTTTTCCCGACACAAACAGCATGACAAAGATCATGAAGACAGATACTACCGTTAACGGCAGACATAACATGACCATCGAAACAAATGTCACGACAACTGTCACTGATGAGTTGACGATCTGGGGAATGCTCTGACCGATTAACTGTCTCAAAGTATCGATATCATTTGTATAGACCGACATGATGTCGCCGTGCGGATGGGTATCGAAGTACTTGATCGGAAGAGACTCCATATGTGTGAACAGTTCGACACGCAGACGCTCCATTGTTCCCTGGCCGACTGTCACCATGATGCGGTTGTAGCTGTATGCGGAGATGACACCGATCGCAAGCACACCGGCCAGCTGCAGCAGTCTTGCCGCAAGAGGTGCATAATCCGGAGTGCTCATTCCGAGCATCGGTGTGATGTAGTCATCGATGAGCGTTCTTGTAAAGAGGGTTGACTGAACACTGCAGAAGGCGGTGATCATAATCAGAATCACAACCAGCAGGAAGTGCCATCCGTAATAGCGGAAGACGTAGTGAATAATCCGTTTCAATGTACCGGTATCAAGTTTTCTCATCGGTACTCTGTTTCTTGTACTCATGCCGCCCCTCCTTTCTTACGCATTCGCAGGTGCTGAGTCGAAGTCTGCGCCTCCGCCCATTACCTGAGTCATGTAGATTTCCTGATAGATCTCATTTGTCATGAGCAGGTTTTCAGGAGTATCAAAGCCGTTGACCTCACCTCTGTGCAGGACAAGAACTCTGTCCGCATCCATCAGTGAAGCAAGTCTCTGGGAAATGATGAGTTTGGTGGTACCCGGAATTGTTTTCCGGAAGGCTTCACGGATTGACGCGTCGGTCGCTGTATCAACCGCACTTGTCGAGTCATCAAGAATCAGAACTTTCGGATTCTTCATGAGTGCTCTGGCAATACAGAGTCTCTGTCTCTGACCGCCGGAAACATTGGTGCCTCCCTGTTCAATATATGTATGATAGCCGTCCGGCATCTTTTCAATGAACTCATCTGCACATGCCATCCTGCATGCGGCAATGCATTCTTCTTCCGTTGCATTTTCATTGCCCCATTTCAGGTTGTCGATGATTGTTCCGGAGAAGAGCACATTCTTCTGAAGAACAACCGAAACCTGGTCTCTCAGCACTGCCATATCATAATCTTTGACATTGATGCCGCCGACTCTGACTTCGCCTTCGCTGGCGTCATACAGTCTGCTGATCAGTGAAACAAATGTTGATTTACCGGAACCGGTCGGGCCGAGAATGCCGATCGTTTCACCGGATTTGATGTGCAGATCGATATCCTTAAGCACTGCTGCACCTGTTCCTGATTTATAGGAGAAAGTCACATGATCGAAATCGATATCGCCGTTTTCAACATGCATCACCGGATTTTCAGGATTGGCAAGATCCGGAACTTCACTCAGCACTTCGGAAATTCTCTTCGCCGAAGCAATTGACATTGTGATCATGACAAAGACCATGGATAACATCATCAGGCTCATCAGGATGCTCATGACATAGGAGAACATCGATGTGAGGTTGCCGGTTGTCATAGCGCCTGCGACAACATGCTTTGCGCCGAACCATGACAGAGCGATGATGCATGAATAAACGGTTAACATCATCACCGGGTTGTTGAGAATGATGAAGCTTTCTGCCTTCATGAACAAGTTCTTCAGATTGCCGGCTGCCTTTTTGAATTTTTCATTTTCAAAGTCTTCACGGACAAACGCCTTGACTACACGGATTGCGGAAACATTCTCCTGCACCGAAGCGTTGAGGTCATCATATCTGGTGAACACCTTATTGAATGCCGGCATTGCATGGGATGTGATAAATATCAGTGCGCATGCCAGGAACAGCACCGCAACCAGGAAGATCACGGAAAGATCCGGTGAAATGATGACACACATCACAATCGAGAACACCAGCATTAACGGCGGTCTCACCGCAATGCGGATGATCATCTGGAATGCATTCTGAAGATTGGTGACATCCGTTGTCAGGCGTGTAACAAGACCGGCCGTTGAGAACTTGTCGATATTTGAAAACGAATAGTCCTGCACCTTTTTATACATGTCATCACGGACGTTTGCCGCAAAGCCGGTCGCCGCCATTGCCGCATATCTGCCTGCCTGCGTTCCGAAGTAAAGTGACAGAAAAGCCATCACAACCATCAGTCCGCCGTATTTGAGCACTGCCTGCATGTCTCCTTTGTTGATGCCGTTGTCAATGATCATCGCAGTCACATACGGCAGCAGCACTTCCATCACGACTTCGGCTGCTGTAAAGACAGGTGTCAGCAGTGTAACCTTCTTATACTGCTTCACCTCACTCATCAGTGTTTTCAGCATCGCCTCACACCTTCCTTTCCTCTATATTTGCATAAAGTTTTCTGAGCAGAGAATTCAAAGTTGTCTGTTCCTCATCACTGAGGCCGTTCAGAAGCTCCTTTTCAGCCTGATTGCGGGCTTCTCTCATCGTTTTGCCAAGCGCCCTTGCCTTATCAGTCAGATATACAATTTTGGAGCGGCGGTCTGTTTCATCCGTCCGGCTGCTGACAAATCCTTTGTCTTCAAGACGGTTGATCAGGCCGACAATCGTCGGATGTGAGACATCAAGAATTTTTTCGATTTCTTTCTGGGCAATCGATCCGTCATTTCTTTCAAGAACCACAAGAACCTGCATCTGTGAAAACGTCAGATCATGTTCTTTCAGATCGTTGTCTCCGAGTGTCTTCATTCTTTCACTGATTACCTTGATCAGAAATCCGATTTCCTGATATATCATGAAAGCCTCCTTTCTGTAGCTTGCTACATTAATTTTAGTACACATATACATGATGTTCAACGGAAATACAGTATACAAATACACATGATATCCCAGATTTACTGAATCAGCACCGGATCGACATGTAACGTTTCACACAAATTTTATCGTGTTATTACATATATTTTCCGACATCATCCATATAATTCTTATGAAATAAAACCAT
>JAUNEN010000005.1:25458-80231 GCA_030525525.1 Erysipelotrichaceae bacterium | reverse complement strand
TTCTGCGGCCGACCATCTTGAGCAGACCTCTGTTGGAGGAGTAGTCCTTCTTGTTGTTCTTCATGTGTTCAGTCAGAACGTTGATCTGTTCAGTCAGCAGAGCGACCTGTACTTCAACAGAACCTGTGTCGCCTTCGCTGCGTCCGTAGTTCTTAGCGATTTCAGCAATCTTTTCTTTTGTTAACATCTCTTTTTTCCTCTTCTTTCTTTTTACGTTCCGGACCGAGAAGCCGTTTGAGGAGGCGGAATCCCAGACCGAAAGCTTAGTTATATTAGCATCAAAAGCGCAATGAATCAAGCCCCTGCATTCAGACGCACAACCATATAGTAAATCTGTACGATCAGCCAGATGACGCCGATGACAATACCTGCGATTGCAGCATACTTATCGAGCTTGTTTCCGCTCTCCTGCTTCTTCATCAGATTCAGTCCGGCGATACCGAAACCGACCGCCATAATGGAGAAGATTCCCCAGAATCCAAGGAAGATGGAGAAGATGGATGAGACAAATGAATACCAGCAGAACAGTGTTGTCAGCGTGTCGCGCTTTGCCTTCTGCTTTTTATTGATCTCCGCTTCATGGGCAGCGATCGCCTGGTTCTTCTTTTCTTCCATTTCGATCGCTCTTGCGGAGCGTGCTCTCACTTTGCTTTTTTTGAGTTTCTGTGCCATGTTATTTACTCCCGATGTTCAAAATCATATCAGAAGAATGAACCCTCTTCAATCTTCAAAGCAGATCGGAAAGAATGTCATTCAGGATGGGATATCCTTTTTTTGTACATGCAATCATACCGTCGCTGATTCTCAGCAGCTTACGCTCAATCATTTCTTCATATCTTCCCCTGAATGCATCTTCAAAGGAAACACCGAATGTCTCTTCAAATAGATTCAGCGACATTCCTTCCACAAGTCTCAGATTCATCATGACCATTTCAAACATGGCATCCTCTTTGCTTAACAGGATGTCTTCGGTTTTCAAAGGATCATTGATATATTCCTTCAGAGATCTCGTATGATCATAGCGCCTCATGCCTTCCTTGCCGCTGGCACCGCATGAGATGCCTATAAAATCGCGGTAGGTCCAATAGGCGCGGTTATGAAGCGACTGCCTTCCCTTTTTTGCGAAGTTGGAGATTTCATACTGTTCGTATCCCCTCTTTGGCAAATAAGAACAGATATATTCATACATATCCGCTTCGGTATCTTCATCAAGGGATGAGAGATGCTTTTTATAAAAGACCGTATTCTCTTCAACCGTCAGTGAATATAAGGAAAGATGATCGGGATTCATGGCAATTGCTTTTTCGACCGATTCCTTCAGCATGTCCATCGATTGCGTCGGAAGTGAATACATCAGATCAAGCGAAATATTGTCAATCCCGCATGAAGCGAATACCTTCATCGTTTCTTCAACAGTCTCTGAACTGTGGTGACGGCCGAGCAGCTTCAGAAGTTCAGGCTGCGAACATTGATAGCCGATCGAAATCCGGTTGATTCCATATTCTGCCATGAGTTCTGCTTTCTGAGTGTCCATCGTTTCGGGATTGACTTCGCATGTATATTCAATCACCTGTTCGCTGTAAGGCGATAACATCTGAAGCAGTTCTTTAAGCTCCTCATATGACAGAGAAGTCGGAGTGCCGCCGCCGATATAGATGGTTCTGAGATCCCTGCGTATTTCCTTTGCCTGAATTTCCTTTCTGAGTGCATCAAGCCATGATCTGACGGTTGAAGTGCGGTAGACCGTATGGGCAAAATCGCAGTATGCGCAGATTGATGCACAGAAAGGCACATGGACATAAAGATATTCAGGTTTATTTCTGAGGATCATTTTCCATTGAAAGAACCGACATGAACGCCTCCTGGGGAATGACCACGGAGCCGACTGCCTTCATGCGCTTCTTGCCTTCCTTCTGCTTTTCAAGCAGCTTCTTCTTTCTGGAGATATCGCCGCCATAGCACTTTGCAAGGACGTTCTTGCGCAGCGACTTGATGTTGGTGCGGGCGATGACTTTGCCGCCGATGGCTGCCTGAACAGGAATTTCAAACTGCTGCTTGGGGATCAGTTCCTTAAGGCGGATGGTGATGCCGCTGCCCCGCTTATAAGCTTCCGAGCGGTGGACAATGACGGAAAGCGCATCGACCGTTTCGCCGTTGAGCAGAATATCCATACGGACAAGATCTTCCTTGCGGTAGCCTGTCAGTTCATAGTCCAGTGAAGCATATCCCTTTGAACAGGACTTGAGTCTGTCAAAGAAGTCATAGATTATTTCGGAAAGCGGCATGTCATAGACAATCGTATTTCTGCCTTCGTCAATGACGTCCATCGAGTAGTAAATGCCGCGCTTATTCTGGCACAGTTCCATGACCGCTCCGATAAATTCATCGGGAACCATGATGCTTGCTCTGACATAAGGCTCTTCGACATGATCGATTCTTGACGCATCCGGCATCTTTGCAGGGTTGTCGATTTCAAGCATCGAGCCGTCGCTGAGATAGACATGATAGATAACCGAAGGTGCCGTACAGATCAGATCCAGATTGTATTCTCTTTCAAGTCTTTCCTGAATGACATCCATATGCAGAAGTCCAAGGAAGCCGCATCTGAAACCGAACCCCAGTGCCTGGGAAGTTTCTGCTTCATAATGAAGCGATGCGTCATTGAGCTGAAGCTTGTCAAGGGCGTCTCTCAGATCTTCGTATTTGGCCGCATCGCTCGGATAGAGACCGCAGTAAACCATCGGATTGAGCTTGCGGTAGCCGGAAAGCGGCTCGGCAGCCGGGTTTGTATCGCTTGTGACCGTGTCACCGACCCGTACGTCCTGGATCGATTTGATCGATGCCGCAAACCAGCCGACATCTCCTGCCGGAAGTCCGTTCACTCTGACTTCGCGGGGATTGCGGATACCTGTTTCAAGAACTTCATAGGAAGCTCCGGTTGCCATAAAGCGGATTTTGTCGCCCGGCTTCAGTGTCCCTTCGCGCACTCTCACAAGCGCAATGACGCCACGATAAGGATCATAGAACGAGTCAAAGACAAGCGCCTGCAGAGGTGCATTCTTATCGCCTGAAGGTGCCGGGATTTTTGTGACAATCTGTTCAAGAACCTGATCGACATTCAGACCGGTTCTTGCACTGATCAAAGGCGCATCTTCGCAATCAAGGCCGATGATGTCTTCAATTTCCTTCTTTGTATGATCAGGCTGGGCGTTGTTCATATCAACCTTGTTGATGACGGGAAGGATTTCAAGATCATTGTCCAGAGCAAGATATGTATTGGCAAGAGTCTGTGCCTGTACGCCCTGGGTGGAATCCACCACAAGCAGTGCACCTTCGCATGCGGCAAGAGATCTTGATACTTCATAAGTGAAGTCGACATGGCCCGGGGTATCGATCAGGTTGAAGATATATTCCTGACCGTCTTTTGCATGATAGGACAGCTGAACGGCATTGAGCTTGATTGTAATGCCTCTTTCACGCTCGAGATCCATATCATCGAGCAGCTGCGATTTCATATCGCGCTCACTGACAGTATCGGTCATTTCCAGAATGCGGTCGGCCAGTGTAGACTTGCCGTGGTCGATATGCGCAATAATGCAGAAATTTCTGATATTCTTCTGATTCATATTCACCTACTCAAAACGTCTGTTCAAAAGTGCCCGTCCGGCGCCGTTTGCAAACGCATCCGCACTCATGCGGCTCCTGCCTTCCGGCTGAATTTCATACGCCAGGATATATCCGCCTTTCGCCGCAATCTTCATGGCGTGATTCTCAAAGCCGACAAGCGTTCCTGCGGGAATTTCATGATCTGCCTTTTCCTTGCGGACTTTGGCAAACTTGATTCTTTTTCCCTCGATCATGCCATAGCTGACCGGCTCTTCAATCAGGGCTCTCATATGGTTATAGATTGTATCAACATCTTCATTTAAGAAGGATACCTTTTCTTCTTCACGGGCGATGTTCGGCGCAATCACAATGCCTTCTTCTGCCTGCGGGATACCTTCCAGCTTTCCGTCAATATAGGCGGCGATGTTATTTCTTAAAAGATCGGCACTGACCTTTTCAAGCTTTGCGAAAAGCTCGCTGCCGGTTTCATCCGGGTCAATATCGCAATATGCTCTGGCATAGACGCGTCCGGCATCCATCGCCTTCGTCATTTCCATCAGACACACACCTGTTTCACTGTCGCCGTTCATGATCGCTCTCTGGATCGGGGCGCCGCCTCTGTAACGGGGCAGAAGCGAAGGATGAATGTTGATGCATCCAAGGGCTGGCGCTTCAAGAATGCGGGAAGGCACAAACTGTCCGTATGCGCATGTTACGATGAGATCAGGCTGATAAGCAAGAATCTCGTCAATGCCCTCCTTCAGTTTGCCCGGCTGAAGCACAGGGATTCCGTTTTCATCAGCGAGTTTCGCAGCCGGTGTTCTCTGTATAATCTTTTTGCGTCCTACCGGCTTATCAGGCTGAGTGACAGCAAGTACGACGTGATAGTTCATTTCAATCAGGACTTTCAGCATCGACGCCGCAAATGCGGGGGTGCCGAAAAAGACAATCCGGGGATTTTCCATGGCAATTCCTCCTGTTTCGGGTTTTATTATACCTAAATACTGTTTTTATTGCATTTTAAAAGTGCGTTTGCTATAATTCAGTCTGCTGAAGAATGAACAGGAGGTGTTCTCATGGCGAATATCAAGTCTCAGAAAAAGCGTGCTCTCACAAACCTGAAGAGACAGAATGCTCATGCAGGTCAGAAGAGTGAGCTCAAGACTGCGATCAAGAAAGTCCTCGCTGCTGTCAACGCCGGTGACAAAGAAGCTGCTGTCAAGGCATATGACGCTGCGAACAAGTCTCTGGATAAGGCGGTTGTCTCTCATATCAAGAAAGCCAACTACGCTGCACGTCAGAAGTCAAGACTCGCGAAAGCTGTCAACTCAATTCAGTAAATAGAAGAAAAACGCGGGTCACCGCGTTTTATCTTTGGCTTTTTGCCACATGCTTTTTTCAAGAAGAAGATGTTCTTTGCGGACATCTTCTTTTTTGTATACCTTCAGGATTTCATCAATCTTTGCAATCATGCGCTCACAGTATTCTTCATACCCTTCGCTCTTAACCAGAAGATCTGTTCCGCAGAGGATCTCTTCTTCATTAAGTTCTTCGTGCGGGTTTACAGTAAAACTGATGGCTATATAATCAAATCCCTTTTCGTGAATCAGCACTTCATTGTCAATTGTGAAATGATGGTCGCTGATCCACTTTCTCATATCAGGCGTGTTGCGGTTGACTTCAACGATGATCTGTCTGAAATCAGGCAGACGGTTCATTGCCTTTTCAAGGATGTCACGGCATGTGTAGAAACCCATGCCGGCAATGATTGCACAATCCGCATCGGCCGGAACATTGTCAAAGCCGCTGCAGAGAATTGTTGTGATGTGATCGGAAAGACCTTCTTTTGCGATGTTGCGCTGCGCCGCTTTCAGAGGTCCTTCATTGATGTCGCAGGCATAGACCTTCTCCGCTGTTTTCTTCTGCATCAGAAGAATCGGAAGAAAGGCGTGATCAGTGCCGATATCAGCTGCGATCACGCCCGGTTTCACCATGTCTGCGATTTTTGCAATCCGCAGGTTCATCTTATTTGTCGAAGAAGTCCTTGAGACGCTTGGATCTGGTCGGATGCTTCAGCTTGCGCAGAGCCTTTGCTTCGATCTGACGGATACGTTCTCTGGTGACGTTGAATTCCTTGCCGACTTCTTCCAGTGTTCTGGTGCGTCCGTCGTAAAGACCGAATCTTAAACGCAGAACCTTTTCTTCACGGTCGGTAAGACCGGAGAGAACACTGTTAATCTCATCCTTGAGCAACTGGTTTGATGCATACTGGTCAGGGCTGAGAGCTTCCTTGTCTTCAATAAAGTCGCCCAGATGTGAATCATCTTCTTCACCGATCGGAGTTTCCAGGGATACCGGTTCAAGGGCGATCTTCTGGATTTCACGGACCTTTTCGGGAGAGATGCCGTCCATTCGTGCGGAAATTTCTTCGGCACTCGGATCACGGCCGAGTTCCTGAACGAGCTGACGCTGTACTCTTGTCAGCTTGTTGATGGTTTCGACCATATGGACAGGAATACGGATGGTTCTTGCCTGGTCGGCAATGGCACGGGTGATTGCCTGACGGATCCACCATGTCGCATATGTTGAGAATTTAAAGCCTTTTGTATAATCGAATTTTTCGACAGCCTTGACAAGACCCATGTTTCCTTCCTGGATCAGATCAAGGAACAGCATGCCTCTGCCGACATATTTCTTCGCAATCGATACAACCAGACGGAGGTTGGATGAAATCAGAATATTGCGTGCTTCCTCATCGCCTGCTTCAATCCGCTTTGCGATTTCCGGTTCATCTTCAGGCTTCAGAAGAGGAACGCGGCCGATCTCTTTGAGATACATCTTGACCGGATCGTTGAGCTGGATGTTTGTGGAGCGGGTATACAGAGAAAGATCGGGGATGAGATTTGCGGAATACTCATCATCGCTGTTTTCGGTTGTGTCATCGATGTTGGAATCGATGTCATCCGTATCATCAAGATCGACTTCTTCCTCTTCGGCTGTCATTTCGGCGATGTCTTCATCTTCCGAAATCGGGATGTTCTCATTTGAGAACCAGTCCCACAGCTGATCAAGGTCTTCATCGGAAAGATCCAGATGATCAAGACTTGCCATAATGTCTTTCTGATAGATTGCACCGTCAATGCGGTAGACTTCACGGTAATCTGCTTTGAGTTCATCAAGGCTCTTGAGTTCCTTCAGTCTTCCTTCACGCTTATAGACATCGATGGCTGTCTTCTTTTCACGCATCATCGAACGGTCGATGACTGCCTTGCCGGATGCATTTGCAGCCGCAACTTCGATCGCATCAGGTGCCGCTGTCTTTTCGGCAGCCTTCTTTCTGGATGTTCTCTTTGCGGGTGCAGCACTTTCTGTTTCATCAGCCTTTTTTCTGGAAGTTTTTCTGACCGGTTTTTCTTCAGTCACTTCAGGCTGTTTTGTTTCTTCTGTTTCACTTGCCTTTTTACGGGTTGTTTTCTTTGCGGCAGTTTCATTCACTGTTTCACCGGCAGCTTCCGCAGCTTTCTTTGCGGATGACTTCTTTGCCGGCTTTGCAGCTTTGTTTTCTGCTGCAGCTGAAACATCTGTTTCGTCTGCCGCTTTTGTTCCGGAGGATTTCTTCGTTCCTGTTTTCTTGGTTGTTTTCTTCATGTTCTTTTCTTCAGCGTTCGCTGCTTCTTCACTGACTGTTTTCTTCATCAATATACCTCCGTAATTCTCTCAGACAATTTGCATATTTGTTCAGGATCAGCTGACGGCTGACACTGTTCAGGTCCGCATTCAGCTGCTGCTTATATGCATCTGCCTCGCTGTTCAGCACGGTGATTTTCACCTTGCGGATCGCTCCGTTCATCACTTTCTCATCATAGGGTTTTGCAAAGTCGCTGCCGGTCGCAATTGAAGTGATCAGATTTCTGATCGATTCATCCGAACTCATATCGATTAATCCGCTCGGCGTGCAGATTCCGTTTGTATGACGTGCGTCAAGAATCATCATTGCCAGCGTCTGATGTTCGGGTTTGTTCAGATATCCGAGTTCCTCTTCAAATTTGATTGCTGCCTCAGGGCTGTTCATCATCATGCTGAGAATCATCTCTTCTGCCTGGTCTGCCCCGTTTCTGACACTCAGCTTTTTCAGAGGCTGAACCGCCGCAGACTGATCACGCTTTCTGAACTCTACACGCATACCGGAAATCCGGCTGATTTCATCTGTGAAGTATCGTCTGTCGGTTTCATCAGTCAGCTGATTGATTTCCTTCAGAGCTTCTTCAACAAACTGCTTCTTTTCAAGGTAGCTGTTCAGGTTGTAGCGGTCCGAAAGATAATTCAGCACGAATTCCATCCAGGAGACTTCCTGCTTCAGCATTTCTTTGAGTGCTTCGGCAGACTGCGAACGGACAATCTCATCCGGGTCAAGACCGGTTTTGTTCAGGATCACTGACACATCACAGCCGGCATCTCTTGCCATGCGTGCCGCTCTGTAGGCAGCCGCCTGACCCGGCGCGTCGCCGTCATAGCAGAAGACGATGCGGGCAGCAAGACTTCTCAACAGAGAAATCTGATGCGTCGTACAGGATGTTCCCAGCGTACAGACTGCGTTTTCGATCCCTGCTTTTGCAAATGCGATGACATCGGTCACGCCTTCGCAGACATAGATCTTTCCTTCATGGCGTGCACTTGTTCTGGCTCTGTGGCTGTTATAGACAATATCTCCCTTGGTAAACAGCTCGGTATCATTTGTATTGATATACTTGCTGGTATTTTCAGGATTGAGTGCCCTTGCCGAAAAACCGATCGGGTTGCCGTGTGCATCATGAATCGGAAATGTGATTCTCTGCGAAAAGACATCATGGATGCCGCTTTCCGTCATACGGGCGACATTGACCGCATTGAGTGCAGCATCGCTGTAGCCTTTTGCATGCAGGAACCGGTAGAGAGAGTCATTGCCCGGATTATAGCCGATTTCAAACTTTGCGATGATCTCATCGTCAAGCCCGCGGTTATGCAGATAATCCTTGGCACTGAGTGCTTCCTGTGAATTGAGCTGATAAGAAGTGAAACGGATCGTTTCATTCAGTATTTTGTAGAGATTCTCTTTGTGAGGATCGCTTTTTGCCGTATATGCTTCCGGGGTTACGGAGAGATTGTATCCGATTAAGGATGCCACCCTGCCGACCGCCTCGGGGAATGAAATCTTTTCGTAGTTCTGAACAAACGAGAAGACATTGCCGCCGGCGCCGCATACAAAGCATTTGTAAATCTGAAGATCAGGATTGATGTTCATGGAAGGATCATGGTCATCATGAAACGGACAGACTGCCCGATACTGTTTCCCCTTGCGGTGGATCTGCAGATAATGCGAAACAACATCGACAATATCGGCCCTGCTTCTGACTGCCTGTATTTCCTCTTCACTGATTCTGACCATCTTCACCTGCTTCAGTTAACTATCAGAAACGAATGTCTTTGAGGATCCTTGCGCGGACCTCTTCAACGCTCATTCTTTCCTGTTCCATGGAATCACGGAAGCGGATTGTAACCGTTCCGTCTTCTAATGTCTGATCATCGACGGTGATGCAGTACGGTGTTCCGATTTCGTCCATGCGGCGGTATCTCTTGCCGATGGAGCCGGCTTCGTCATACTGTACGTTGAAGTCATAGGAGAGCTCTTTGTAGATTTCCTTTGCCTTCTCGCCGTGATCTTTCTTCTTGAGCGGCAGGATGCCTGCCTTGACGGGAGCGAGGATCGGTGAGAAGCGCATGACAACACGCTTGTCGCCGTTTTCAAGAACCTCTTCGTCATAGGCATCGGTGAAGAACATGAAGAACAGTCTTTCGACACCGACTGCCGGTTCAACGACGTAAGGGATGTACTTTTCATTTGTGACCGGATCGAGATAGCTCATATCCTTGCCGGAAGTGATCTGATGCTGAGTCAGGTCATAATCCGTACGGTCAGCGATTCCCCAGAGCTCGCCCCAGCCCCACGGGAATTTATATTCGATATCAGTGGTTGCCTTTGAATAGAAGCTGAGTTCTTCCTTCTCATGGTCGCGGAAGCGGAGGTTTTCCTTATTTCCGCCAAGGCTCAGAATCCATTCCATGCAGAAGTTGCGCCAGTAAGGGAACCAGTTGTCATCATCATTGGGTTTGCAGAAGAATTCCATTTCCATCTGCTCGAATTCACGGGTTCTGAAAATGAAGTTTCCGGGAGTGATTTCGTTGCGGAAGGATTTACCGATCTGACCGATTCCGAACGGCAGCTTCTTTCTGTATGCACGCTGCACATTCTTGAAGTCGACAAACATACCCTGCGCTGTTTCGGGACGCAGATAAATTGTGCTCTTTCCGTCTTCCAGTGTTCCCTGGAATGTCTTGAACATCAGATTGAACTGACGGATCGGTGTGAAGTTGTGCTTGCCGCAGTCGGGACAGGGAATCTGATTCTCTTCAATGAACTTTTCCATCTGCTCATTGGACCAGCCCTCACATGTCACTTTGCCTTCGCTCCAGTTTTCAATCAGCTGGTCGGCACGGTGTCTTGTTTTGCATTCTTTGCAATCCATCAGCGGATCGGAGAATCCCTTCAGATGTCCGGATGCTTCCCAGACTTTCGGATTCATCAGAATCGCAGCCTGAATCTCCACATTATTCGGATCTTCCTGAATGAATTTTTTCTGCCATGCACGTTTGATATTGTCTTTGAGCATGACTCCGTAAGGACCGAAATCCCATGTATTGCTTAACCCGCCGTAGATTTCAGAACCCTGAAAAACGAAGCCGGTGTTCTTGGCATGCGAGACGATCAGATCAAATGTCTTGTCCATAAGCGTATAACCTCCCAAGTTTACATAATCTGTATTACTATAGCACCGTTTGAGCACTTATTCAATAGTTGCATAGCGTTTGTAGTACAGTGCTTTATAAAACGCAAAAGAACGCAGCTGCAGCCCTGCGTGAATTCTCAGCATATCAATTAAAACACCCAGCTGTCCCGTATCTGCCGGTGCCGCATTCATGATCAGATCAATGTGTCTCAGGCTCCCTTTGACAATCAGCCTGAAGCGCTTGAGATCTTCGGCCGGAATCTCTCTGACACCTGCCTTTGCGGCACAATCGTGACAGAGAAAGCCGCCGTCTTTTGCACTGAGTGCCGTGACCGTCGTATTGCCGCAGCGTACACATTCATCCGCATCCGCCTGGATTCCGAAGAGCTTCATCATATCTGAAATATAAAGCGATATGAGTGTATCGGGATCCTTTCCTTCCTGCAGCAGATCAAATGCATGTTCCAGAAGATCAAATTCTTCATCTGACACGGCAGCTTCATGCGCCATGCCTGCGCATACATCGCATAACATGTTTGAAGCTGCCGTCAGTTTCAGATCTTCATGGATGCGGCGGTAGAACTTTTTTGTTCTGGCTGTTTTGAGACGGAACATCGTCTGTCCATCTTTGTAGTCAAACTGGATTTCCGCTTTGGTGACAGGAATGATGGAACCGGCATTTTTGCTGGTCATCTTTCTTGCCCCCTTGGCAATAAAGCTGAGCAGTCCGTATTCTTTCGTCAGAACACGGATGATCACATCGCTCTCGCGAAAGTCAGCCTGACTCAGTATCAATGCACTTACCGTATCATTCATCAAAATTCATCCCGGAGATGCCGTATCCGTATTCAGTGATGCGGGCATCCTTTGAGCGCCATTCATCCTCAACTCTGACAAACAGTTCAAGATAGACATTTCTGCCGAGCAGCTTTTCGAGATCTTCTCTTGCCAGTTTGCCGATCTTTTTGAGCATGGAACCCTGTTTGCCGATCATGATCGGTTTCTGCGACTGCTTTTCGACAAGGATCACCGCCTGGATGTAGCATGCATTCTTGCGGAACTCCTTGTTTTCAATTTTGACAGCAGTCGCATGAGGAACTTCCTCATCGGTGCAGATCAGTACCTTTTCACGGATCAGTTCGGCAATTCTGAAATCTTCGGCCCCATCTGAAACTATATCAGCAGGATAAAGCAGATCCCCTTCGGGAAGATACTTCAGGGTCGTTTCGATCAGATCTTTGAAAGATTTCTGGAATTTGGCACTGATCGGGAAGTATTCTTCAAAGTCATGGCGCTTCTGCCATGATTCAAGATTTTTGAGCACCTGTGCTTCTTTCATCTGATCGATTTTGTTGAGAATCAGAAAAGCAGGCAGACCTGTATTCTTAACCATGTTCAGAACAAATTCATCGCCCTTTGAAAACGGCACGCTGCCGTCCACGACCAGATAAATCAGATCGACGCCGTTCATGACATCGGCTGCCTGGGCGTTCATTCTGGTTTCCAGTCTGTATTTGGGCTTATGGATGCCGGGTGTATCGGTAAAGATAATCTGACCTTCTTCGGTTGTCAGAATGCCGCGGATTTCACTTCTTGTTGTCTGGGGACGGTTTGAAACAATCGCAATCTTTTCGGCAACAAGCGAATTGATCAATGTACTTTTACCGGCATTCGGTCTGCCGGCAAGTGCCACAAATCCGCTTCTCATCGAAGCACGTCCTCTTCTTTGAACTGCATTGGCAGCAGTTCATTGATATTTGTGACGCATTCATCTTTGCCGTTGGAAAGATAGATCGGCATTTCCCCGTCCACAAGCTCGCACAAAACCTGACGGCAGATGCCGCATGGGGCAGCGATCCTGTCGCCGTCCGAAACAATGGCGAGCGCTTTGATTGTATCCTTGCGGTAGCCGTTGGAATATGCCGCAAAGACTGCACTTCTTTCAGCGCAGTTGGTTGCGCCGAATGACGCATTTTCAATATTTGCACCATAGATGATTTTGCCGTCGCTTGTCTCAATTGCAGCTCCGACATGATAGTTCGAATATGGTGCATAAGCATTTTTCATTGCCTTGAACGCTTCCGCGATCAGCTGTTCCTTTTCCATTTCAACCTCCTCTAAGATGGGTAATCAGAATCAGAAGAGCTGTGATCAAGGCACCGAAAGCTGCGCATAAAACAGCACCGGCTGCCAGATCCTTGATGACTCTGATCCTCTCATCTGTTTCTTCTGAATATAAGTCACACACTTTTTCAACACATGTATTCATGATTTCGGTGCTGATGACAAGGGCAATGCAGATGACAACCGCAACCCACTCCGAAAGTGTCAGTTTCAGCACAAAGCCGGCAATGCAGGCAAGAAATGCGAGGATAAACTGAATCCGGATGCTCTGATCTTTGAGTCCGAGAATCAGCCCGCTCCATGCCGGTCCGAATTTTTCTTTCATTTCCTGGCAACGATCGGGTCAAGAATCTTCTTCTGCAGATCAAACATGACCTTCTCATCCTTCTCATTCATATGATCGTATCCAAGACAATGCAGCAGTCCATGCGTAAAGAGGAAACAGATCTCTCTGTCATAGGAATGTCCGTATTCCTTCGCCTGCCGCTTTGCATAGTCGATGTTGATGAAAATATCGCCGAGGTCTTTTTCCTCTTCTTCAAAGAAGACATCCGCATCATCCATTGCCGCAAAGGTGATGACATCCGTCGGTCTGTCAATATTGCGGTAGTCACGGTTGATCGTATGGATTGTTCTTGAGCGCACAAATGTCACCGAAAGCAGATAATCCTCTTTCAGGGAAAGAATCTTTTTTGCGCTGTCTGCGATTTTTTCAAAATAGGGTTCGTATCCGGATACGTCAGTGTTGGTTCTGTTGTAAAGTGTGATTTCCATAATAGCTCCTTATGCATTCGTATTATAGCGCTTTTGGGTTGCCGTTTACAGATGGTGAAGAGCTGAAAAAAGGCGCTTGTTCAGCGTCTTTTATTCATGTTCAGCATATTTTTCGATGATCTTCTGCACTAACGGATGGCGCACGACATCATCTGCGCTTAAGCGCATGATATGAATTCCTTCAATTCCTTTGAGAATCTCAGATGCTTCGATTAAGCCGCTTGGCGTTCTGCGGTCAAGGTCAATCTGGGTGATGTCGCCGGTGATGACCATTCTTGAATGGAAGCCCAGTCTTGTTAAAAACATCTTCATCTGCGAGCTGGTTGTATTCTGCGCTTCATCAAGGATGACATAGGAATCATTGAGCGTACGGCCTCTCATATAGGCAAGAGGTGCCACTTCAATATTGCCGCGCTCCATCAGTTTTTCCGTCTGCTCGTTTCCGAGCATATCGTGGAGTGCATCATAAAGCGGTGTCAGATACGGATCAACCTTTTCCTTGAGATCGCCGGGCAGAAAGCCGAGGTTTTCACCTGCTTCAACGGCAGGTCTTGTCAGAACAATTCTTTTGACTTCGCCTTTCTTGAGTGCTGTGACTGCCTGTACAACCGCAAGATATGTTTTGCCGGTTCCGGCCGGTCCGATCGCAAATACAATCGGATTCTCATTCATCGCATCGACGAAAGCTTTCTGCCCCAGGGTTTTCGGGACGATCGCTTTGCCGTTTGCGGTTCTGCCGACAACTGTTTTATCCAGTTCTTCAAATCTGATTTCTTCATTTCTCTGTGCAAGTCTTGATGCATAGTTGACATCCTGTTCATTGATCCGGATGCCCTTCTTCACCTGTGTGTAAAGAGCGTGCAGAACCTTTTCAATCTGTCCGGAAGTTTTCTGATCGCATCCGGAAATGAAAAATGTATTGTCACGGAATGATATATTTTTTGAAAAAGCTTTCTGGAGTGCTTCCAGATTTTTATCGCGCGAGCCGATCAGCTCCATCGCTTCCGCTTCACTCATTCCTTCAAGCTCAATAGTTACCTGTGTATCCAAATTCATGATTCTCCTTGTGACTCCATTTTAAAACAATGTGCTCATGTTGCAAAGAAAGGAGTTCTTTTGTCCTGCTCAGCACAGAAATACAATATTTTCTTCATCAACCGATTCATGTTCCATGATCGCTTTGAGTGCCTTTTCATATGAAGCAGAGCGGAAACAGAGTCCGCATTCATCCCCTGCTTCGGCAAGCACGCAATACGGTCCCAGTATTTTTCTCATCTCTTCTTTTGTTTCACCCGAAGCAAAATGAATTGCATAGGTGAAATATTCATTGGAAAGAGACCGGTCGCTTGCATACTTCACATCCTGGCCTCCGCACGCATTGGTATACGGATAGGCAAACCGGTATGAGATATGGTGTTCTTCAAGGAGCTCAATCACCTTCCCTGTATCGGGACTGCGTTCTTCAAACAGGATATAGCATCCGCTGAAAGCGAATTCGCCATGGTCTGCAATATAGTAATTGGCAAGCGTTCTGTATTTTCTCATCAGCGCCTGACGGTTGAAGTCAGAACACAAAGCAATCATATTGCCGGCAAGTCTCAGTTTTCTGAGTTTGCTCTCATGTGAGGCAGCATATGAGAGATCGCATACGTAAAGTTTCATACACATATGTTACTTCTCTGCCGCAAAAAAAGGTACCCTGATTTCTCAGAGTACCCTGAATGAGAAGCAATGATTATTTCTTCTTGATGTTCTTTCTGATATCGAGGGCGACAGCGACGACGATGACGATACCCTGAACGATGAAGTTGTAGTAAGGGTTGACACCGAGGAACTGAAGGACGATCTTCAGAAGTTCGAATACGAGGACACCGACAAGAACGCCTGAAACAGTACCGATACCGCCGGTTGTGGAGATACCACCGATTGTACATCCGGCGATTGCTTCAAGCTCATAGCCCTGACCCATCGCGGAGGAAGCACCGCCTGACTTTGCAGCGACCAGCCAGCCTGCAACAGCATACATGATACCGGCTGTCATATAGATCAGAGTGATTGTCTTCTTGGTGTTGACACCGGAAACTTCAGCTGCGATTTCGTTTCCGCCGATTGCATACATGTATTTGCCGTGTCTCATCTGGTTGTAGAGTACCCAGAAGAACAGACCGAACAAGAGAGCGATAATCAGCAGATACGGAATCTGGAAGCCGTTTGCCGAACCGAACTTCCCTGCAACAAAGCTTGTATAAGCACTCTGGAAACCGCCGACCGGCTGCGCATTTGTAACGACAAGAGCGAGACCGTAAACGATTGTCTGTGTACCCAGTGTTGTGATGAAGGGCGGAACCTTCAGACGGGAGATGATCAGACCGTTGATGATACCGATGATTGCGCCGATTGCAATGACGATCAGAAGAACAACCCAGATGCTCATTTCCGGAACATTCGGGAAGATTTTGCCGCTGTAGTCACCGCGCTGGCAGAGAATACCAGCGATACAAGCGGAGAGACCGACCTGACGTCCTGCAGAAAGGTCAGTACCCTTTGTAATCAGACAGCCTGAAACACCGAGCGCGATAATGAAACGGACTGCAGTGTTGCTGACGAGGTTATTGAAGTTTCCCCATGAGAAGAAGTTCTTTGTCGTCAGACCGACAAAAATAGAGACAATGACAAGCAGAATTACAATCGGATTTGATTTTGCATAATCAATGACTATCTGCCCAAAATTCTTTTTTTCATTCATATTCTTTCACCCTTATTGATCAAGATTCAAACTGTGTTGCAAGTTCCATGATATTTTCCTGTGTAGCGTCTTTTCCGTCGATGAATCCGGTGATACGGCCATCGCACATGACCATGACTCTGTCGGACATACCGATGAGTTCAGCCATTTCGGAGGAAATCATGATAATGGATTTTCCCTGCTTCGCCAGATCTGCAATGATTGTGTAGATTTCATACTTCGCACCGACGTCAATACCTCTGGTCGGCTCATCGAGAATGAGCACGTCAGGATCATTCGCCAGCCAGCGGCCGATCAGCACCTTCTGCTGGTTGCCACCTGAGAGCGACTGGATCGGTGTTTTCGAAGAGGGTGTCTTTGTATTCATCTGCTGAATATTTTCCTGCACGAGTTCTTCGATTTTCTTGTTGTTCAGAAGGAATCCGTGTTCCAGATACTTATTCAGCGATGCGATGGAAATATTATCGGCAACCGAGAGAACACCGAGGATACCGCTTCCTCTTCTGTCTTCCGTCAGCATCGCAACGCCATGGTCAATCGCATCTTTCGGCTGGGTGATCTTCAGTTCCTGACCGCGTAAGCGTACGGTTCCGCTTGTCTTTGAACGGATACCGAAGATACCTTCCATGAGTTCGGTTCTCTGTGCGCCAACCAGACCCGCAACACCAAGAATCTCACCCTTGCGTACATTGAATGAGCAGTGGCGGAAGCTCTTCGGGTTGATGGAAGTGAAGTCATCAACTTCAAATTCAACTTCACCGGGCACGTTGGAACGCGGCGGATAGAGATTTGTCAGTTCACGGCCGACCATCTTGGTAATGATAAAGTCAGTGGTCAGACCTTTTGCTTCCCAGGTACCGATATACTGACCGTCACGCATGATGGTCACTTCATCGGAGATTCTGAGGATTTCATCCATCTTATGGGAGATATAAACTATAGCAACACCTTTTGCCTTCAGATCATTCACGATGGTAAAAAGTGTTTCAACTTCATTCTGAGTAAGTGAAGATGTCGGTTCGTCGAGAATCAGAACACGGCAGTTGGCAGAAACAGCTTTTGCAATTTCAACTGACTGCATCTGTGAAATGCTGAGTTCGCCGAGCTTCATCTTCGGATCGAAATCCATGCGGACTTCTTTCAGTACTGCAGCAGCGTCGCTGTACAGTTTTTCATGATCGACCACTTTGAACGGTCCGTAGCTCTTGAGCGGGTAGCGGCCGAGATAGATGTTTTCACCGATTGTTCGTGCCGGAATCGGCTGCAGTTCCTGATGAACCATGGCGATTCCTTTTGTCAAAGCATCCATTGGATTATGAATCTCAACCTTTTGTCCGTCGATAAAGATTTCCCCTTCATCCATGCTGTAAATGCCGAACATGCATTTCATCAAAGTCGATTTGCCTGCACCGTTCTCCCCCATGAGTGCATGAACGGTTCCGGGCTTGAGCTGAAGCTTGACATGATTTAATGCGACGACACCGGGGAAAGCTTTATAAACATCTTTCATTTCCAATACAAATTCAGACATATGTTTCTCCTGTCTATCCCAAATCAATTAATCTAAAAAAGAAAGGGCAAGCCTGTGAGACTCGCCCCATAATGTCAATTCAACAGTAATTATTCTGTAATCGGCAGGTAGTCAACCCAGTAATAATTATCGATTGCTTCACCATTGAGGAGCTTAACAGCTACATCAACTGCCGTGTGGGACTGACCGATGTGGTCGTTCAGAACTGTACCGGTCATCTTGCCCTGCTCAATCAGATCAACAGCATCCTGGATTGCATCAACACCAACGAGGTAGATGTCTTCGCCGACTTTACGTCCAGCGTTTTCGATAGATGTTGCAGCACCGCAAGCCATGTCATCGTTGTTGCAGAAGATAACTTCTATATCATCACCGAACTGAGCCAGTGCGTTAGCAGCAATTGTCTGGCCCTGGTCACGCTTCCAGTTACCAACCTGAGGCTTGTCATAGAGGTTCTCAACCTTGATTCCTGCTTCTTCAAGAGCTTTGATTGAGTATTCTGTACGATACTGAGCATCGCTGTTTTCAGGGTCACCCTGAACCATGATGTACTTAACAACGCCATCGCCGTTTACATCGCCATGGTTTTCGAGATCAACAATGATCTGGCCCTGGATTGTTCCGGACTGACGAGCATCTGCACCGACATAGCAGACTGTAGCATTGTCGAGGATTCCTGCATAGGATTCATCGCCGTTGTCGCCCATCGGTTCACGGTTGATGAGGACTACCGGGATATTTGCGTCAACGAGTTTCTGGATTGCAGAATCTGCGGATGATGTCTGAACCAGGTTGAGGATGACGACGTCCATCTGCTGAGCGATGAATGTGTCGATCTGGTTGCCCTGTTCATTCTGGTCGTTCTTACCGTCGACCATGGAGATCTTGTACTTGACTTCGTCTGTTTCCAGAGAAGCGAAATAGGATTCGATCTCGTTTCTGTAGAGTGTCATGAAGGCATCGTTGAAGTCGTAGATTGCAACGCCGACATTGTATGTCTTAGCTTCTGTTGTGGCCTGTTCTCCGCCGCCTTCTGTTCCGCCTTCTGTCTGTCCCTGAGCTTCACCGTTAGAGCAGCCAGCGAGCATAGCAAGAGTCAATCCTGCTGCGATTAAAGATTTAATTTTCATTATTCCCTCCTGTAAACATGTTCTAATGAACATCAATCTTCAATAGAATATTATCACTCTGAGTAAGCGCTTTCAATGGATAGACTTTAAGTTTTTTTGAATTATTTCACGATTTTTTCACAGATAATTGAAGACTCATATTATTGGTATTTTCAACTAATAAATTTTGCTTCAGTAACATTACAGATTCCGAATTTTGTCTTTTATGTTACATGCTCACCGGAAATGAAAAGAGCTCTCCATATTCTGCATTGTGCATGAAGGACGGAGAACTCTGTTTTGTATTGATCTGATTTTTGAGCCGTTACTGCCATCTGACATACATCGTCAGAGTTGCGTTTGAGGGTGAAGTCTGCGTATAGCCGGCAACGCCCATGTAGTTGTTGGGATTGGTGGAAGGATCGCCATAAGTGACGACGTTCCATGTGCACCCTTCGCTGCCGTAATAGCCGATGACATCTTCAGCAGTTCCGTTTGTGAAAATCGATGAGATGATCGCAACCGGACAGCCGCCCGTGACAGGTTCCTCAACCGGTTCGGGTGTCGGTACCGGTGTAGGCACCGGGGTCGGGACGGGAGTCGGAACCGGAGTCGGAACAGGTGTAGGTACCGGGGTGGGTACGGGTGTCGGTGCCGGGGTCGGCTTATGTGTCGGAACAGGTGTCGGCCTTAAAGTCGGAACGGGAGTCGGTGAAGGTGTTTTCTGCGGGTTCACCATTGAAGCAGGCTCCATGGTCGGTGTGATTGAACGTGATGCATCAGCTGCGAGGACTTCCCTGTCGGAGTCGTTGTTTTCTTTTTATTATTATACTTTTTTAAACGTCACATTGATGCTGTCGCCGGTATGTACAATACTTCCGGCTTCCGGATCAAATGAGATGACTGTTCCGTACGGTGATGAATCAAATACCCAGGTCACATTGAGCGTCAGTCTGTTTTCATCCGCCCATGCGGACAGGTTGTCAAAGGTATAGAGAGTCAGATCACTCACAATGATGTCTTCGCTCTTCTTTGTTGCGATTGTGACATTGATCTTTTCTGAACGCTTCACGGTTGAGCCGGCTGCCGGGACAACTTCCATGAACATGCCTTCGGTAAATGCTTCATCATCCGTATGGCGGTATTCATATGTCACATTCCTGAAACCGTGCTCATCAAACCAGGCGCGGACTTCTTCTTCCTTTTTCCCTGTAAAGTCAATGATTCTGAATTCCTTTTCAGGATCGGCACCGAGTGAAACAGTCAGTGAGAGGATTTCATATCTTCCCATGACTGTTCCTTCTTCAAGGGACTGGCTCATGATCGTGTTCTCGTCAGCTTCTTCGTCATATTCATAGATGAAATCGACCTGTTCACTGACTCTGTTTTTATTTGCCCAGTCTTTTGCGATTGTGACATTCTTTCCTTCGAATGAAATCACTTCGGCCGGGTGTGTCACTGCGTAGTACTGCGTTCCGCCGAATGCACCGGCAAAGACAGCTGCCGTACATGCGGCGCAATACATAATTCCGTATCTGATCCGTTTCATCTTAGGCCTCCCTTTCTGAAATTGTCAGTTCATATCTGCTTCTGACATCGGTTGTCGAGACTGTGAGTTTTCTGCCGTCCTCAAGATCTGCTGTATACGAATCGGAAGTGATTGAATACATTTCGAAGAGATCATGATATTCGGAAGTTGTGATTTCCAGATACATCCGGTATGTCCCGCACGGCAGTTCACTCAGATCTGCGTCGAGATCAAACGAGACATATGTCAGCTCGAATGATGATCTGAGAACCGGAGCGAAATCCATATTGCTGGATCTGCCGCCGGCATCATAGCTGTAAAGATTTCCTTCTTCATCCTGCAGGTGGACGCGGTAAGCGACCTGATCGCTTTCACGCATCGCTGCCTGATAAAGAATTCCGAGACCGTCCATCTTCAGATGCGAATCTTCCGTCTTCAATGACTGATAGCCGAAGAGGCTCGTCATTCTCGAAGGCTTTTTCACATCATCAAGGCTCAGCGACTGTTTTTCGACTGATACCTCAAGTCTGTAGTTTGAAAGCGGATTGGCGAAGAAACGTACTGTTTCACCATGATCATTGACGATCGTGAAGGTTGTATTTTCAAGGTTGCTGAAGAGTGCGCCTTCCCCTGTTCTCTCAGGATTGATCGTCCTGATACGCAGATAATAATTGCCGCTTTCGATTTCATTGAGATCAAGATCTGCTTCAAAGCCGACATCACTCAGATCATAAGGCGATCCCTTCATCAAGCCGTCGTAATCATTTGTCGCAGCGCTTAATGCATATTCCTGATCTTTCTCGGTGTTGACAAGAACCAGTTCATGAACAATTTCACCGGCACGTGCATCCATCTGTTTAAAGAATGCAAGACCGTTCAGTTTCACTGTCTTTGTTTCTTCGTCAAATGTGATTTCATCAACGCCTCTCATTAAGCGCATATCATCTTCAGGAACTTCGCTGTATTCCTTCACAGGCACATCAACGATGCAGCCTTTGGCTTCTTCGTCATAATGCGTACCTGCGCCGCAGGTGATCTCAGCGATTGTAAGTGACAGGAAGTTCTTCGAATCCTTTGCAAATTCATAGGCACGCTGATTCAGGATGAATCCTTCCGGAAGCTCTTCTGTCTTCAGATAGAACTCGGAACTGTATTCCTTTGCAGCGGCATATTCATATGCAATTCTGAAGAAGTATGTTCCGGGAGTCAGATCAGCAAGATCAGCTTGCGCATTGTATGAAACCCTGCCGTTTTCATCCGTCTCTGTTTTCGCAGCGATTTCTGCGGCCGGTTCATATCTGCTGTTTTCAATGACCAGCTTCACGGAAGGCTGATTCTCTTCAAAAATCTTCACACCTTCGCGATAGCTGCTGCCGCTGAATTTCAGGACTGTGCCTTCAAGGCTGAGTGCATCGAGTGTTTCAACCGCCTCGCCGATGACAGGTGCTTCTTCATGCGGAACTTCAGCGGTGTTGATCAGCTCGACTGCATCTTTTGCAAACCAGCCGACGCTGTTTTCCCAGTCATAGCTTCTGACGTCTTCCTTTCCTTTGATAAACCAGAGCTTTCCGTCAACAACGTAGTTTGTGCATTGTGTTTTGTAATAGCCGTCTTCTTCGCTTAAGACTGCCACCGGATAGATGGGAACATATCTGCCGTTACCACTTGTGATGTCATAGGCTGCCTTGCCGCCTTTTGTCAAAGACGCATAAGCTGATGAATCTTTCACAATACCGATGTTCACACGGTTGTAATCGGTCAGGTTTCCGTCTTCATTGCATGACAGTTTATCGATCCGATAGGCAATGGAAGCAATCTGCATGCCCCAGTAGACTGCTGAAGCATATTTGAGATTGAATCCTGAACCCTTGTTGCCGATGATCGATCCGTAGAAGCGCCAGTCATTCATATCAAGATATCCGGCAAGATTTTCCGACATCTGTCTTCTGATGCCCTCTTCCACGGTTTTGAATGAAGCGGCTTCGTTGGGATTGGTGTCATAGGCACCCCAGCCGAAGAAGTTGTTGCGGTTGATTGCGTAGTAGCTTGTGCCGTAAGCCGATTCAAGACAGGCCATGGCATAGACCATGAGTGCATTGACACCGTATTCATTCTGGGCATCGATGAACGCCTGCGCATTGCCATAGAGCTTTGAAGTTGAAGGAATATTGTTTGCCTTCAGGAAAGCATCGAATGTTTCCGCTTTGATCTCTGTCTTTGTTCTTAACGGCAGAAACTGGTAGTAGTTGAAATACTGACCTGCAAAGTTTTTATAAGCCTGATCGGTATAGTAATCAGTTCCGTTATAGCTGTAATAAACGGTTCCCTCCGTCATCCACTCTGCTGCCGGCAGACTGAGATTTCTGTTAAGCTGCACCGCATTGACGCCATCCTCACTCCAGCCATACCAGGAATTAAAGAGCAGTTCCTTGTAATTGCCCCGTCTGACACAGACAAACGTATTCATTCTGGGGATCAGTGAGAAAGGTTCTTCAGGCGTGTTATAGAACGTCTCGTTGCCGCCAAGGCTGATTGTCAGACCGTCTGTGAAGAACTTCAGCGGAACAAGATCGACATTCTTCAGCTGCGCATAGCCTTCAAATCCATTCAGATTGATCCTGACGGTTCCGCTGCCTGATCCATCATAGGCAACCGTCTCAAAGTATTTCATCTGATAATGCTGACCGGAATAGGTCGTTGCATACGCGCTTGAAAAAGACGGATCCTGATAGTAGACAAGCAGACTTGATCCGCCTCTGAACGGGTATGCAAAAGCCATACCGTTGTTCATGGCAATGATTTTTGTCGGTGAAAGAGATGAGACATGTCTCACTACTCCGTCATCCCCGAGTTTTTTCATTGCGTCAAGCGCAGATGAATATTGATTATGGCAGCTGACTTTGTCAAACCCTCCCGAAGAATTGACATTGTCGACTTCATAGGCTTTGCAGGCCATTGGATATGGATCCGCATCTTCTTTGGCGCTGAGTGTGATTGTATTGCCTGCCGTAATCTCAAAAGAACCGGCGGCCACAGTCAGCACCAGCAGAAGCTTATGGATTATGTTCATAGTATTGTCCTCAATTCAGATTCACTTGAATGCTTAAAGGTTCGTCCTTACCTTCCAGAAAAAGATAAAGGACGCCATTGTAAGTGACGGGACTGTATTCAGGTCCGTACACTTCGAAAAACAGGAATCCCCTGTCTTCCTTTTGAATTGAGCGTCCGATCATATTTGATTCTTTCATCGACCGAATGGCACCGTTCATTGCATGATACCCTTCTTCATAGCCTTCCGGTATGAAAAGCGCATCGGAAATGACGACTGAATCATCACCGAGACGGCGTGCTTCGATCTCAAATGCATATACCCTGACTGCCGAAGGAATCGTATAGTCAATCCGGTTTCCTTCGCCATCCGTCATGTAGAACAGTTCGTCGGTAATCTCCAGAGCATCATTCACGATCAGACTGTATGTTTCATCATCGCTGATGACTTCAGTCTTGCCCTTCTCAGCATAAAGAGAAGAGCCGTCGGTGATGACGTTCTTTTCCAGATCAATCGTGAAGTCTCCGATTCCTTCCAGATCACAGATGAGTGTCAGGCTCTTTTTTGCTTTGTCAGCGACAGGAATCAGAAGTGCTGCTTCGTAATCTTCCTTTGCAGAGACAAGTGAAAACATCACATTCTTTCTGCCGGGATAGTACGAATGTTCTTCAAGTTCTGTTTCATATTCCTGAATACGGTCAAGATAAATTCCTTCATCCGTATGGAAATGATCCAGGGTAATTGTTTCCCCTGCCGGTGCGTGGATATCAAAAACTGCAATCACAAACGTGAAGCTGAGATCATCCAGACGGTATACTTCATGACTCTTCAGTGCAGCGCGAACACCGAATGTCCCGGTATCTGCCGGATCTTCAGTTGTGACGGGTTCTGTTACCTCAGGCAGGGAACTCTCTTCTGTTTTGTCTTCAGTCAGAGGTTTTCGGAAGATACATCCACTCTGAACAGCTGTTATGATCAGAAATATGATCAGAATACCATTTCTGAATCTCTTCATCTGTTTCAAGGGGCACCCTCCTAAATTTATATTATAGGTAAAAACGGCGTTTGTGCAAACTAATCATTTGTAATCTTCATTTTTGTTGTGATCACGATAAAGGCCATAAACATCATGATGATGACAATCCAGACAGAATGAATTCCCATATAGTCCGAACAGAGCGTTCCGAAAATGACACCGAGTATAAACAGTGAAACGATCAGGAAATAGATTCCGGCAATTTTAAATGCTTCTTTATCTTTTTCATAAAACCCCTTCACAAGATACTCGACGAGTTTGCGCAGATTGCCAGTTGAGACGGTCGTTGCGATCGGTTGGTTGACAAAGCTGCCGAAAGCCTCCATCTGCATGGCACAGGCAAACGATACAAGCGTATTGGCAAGCAGATTATATTCTTCTGCTTCCGGAATGAAGCTGACTACCGCAAGTGCCGCCATTTCAGTCAGTAACACGCCCCTTCTGATCACATGAAGATCATTCTTTTCCATATAGAGCCTGATCGCTATTGCAATGATGACACCAAGTATAAATGCACCGATCGGAATCAGATAGCGGATGCAGGCAGACAAGTCGCCGTTAACGATCTGAATGCCGAGCTTGATGATATTGCCGGTCTGCGCATTGGCGAATACACCTCCCCTGACTGAATATGTATAAGCGTCAAGATATCCTCCGCAAAGTGTCAGGAGAACCGCAGTCTCAAGTCTTGTACTTCCTTTGATCACAGCCATAAATCCCACCTCTTTCCTTAACAGTTTATGACACACAACAGTTTCTTTTGAATCAATTTCCAGATTCTGGAAAACACTGGAAGCTGTTTCGTTTTTCCATTAAGTTTATATCAGAAAAGCGGAGGAAAAAACATATGAGAACTGCATCAGTGATACTGGCTGAAGGCTGTGAAGAAGGCGAAGCTCTGACAATCATCGACATTCTGAGAAGATGTGAGATTGATGTCAAAGCAACGGGTCTTGGCAAAGAAGAAATCAAAGGCGCGCATGATATTGTCATACGCTGCGATGAAGTATTGAGTGAAGAAAGCGATCCGGATGTCGTGATTCTGCCGGGCGGATATGGCGGAGTTGATGCAATGAAGGAAAGCGAACTGTTAAGAAGAATCCTCACAAAGAGAAATGACGAAGGAAAACTGATTGCCGCAATCTGTGCAGCACCGACTGCACTGGAAACGTTCGGACTTCTGGAAGGAAAGACATATACATGCTATCCGACCGTGGCAGGAGAATGCAGACACGGAAACTGCGTCAGTGAGAAGATGGTTTCTGACGGCAATCTCATCACTGCCAAAGGCCCTGCCCTTTCCTATGCATTTGCCTATAAGATCGCCGATGCACTCGGCGCAGACAGTCTCTGTGTCAAAAAGAGAATGATCTATTTCAATGCATTTGATGTGAAGGAGGATGAATGATGAGTACATTAAAAGCAGCCGTTATGATGATCGACGGCTTTGAAGAAAGTGAAACAATCCAGATTGTCGATATCCTTAAACGCGGAGGTGTCGATGCACGTACATTCCGCTTTCAGGATGATCCTTATGTCAAAGGAATGCAGAATATCACTGTGAAAAGCGATGAGCGCTTTTCTGAAGCAGTGAAGGATTATGACATCATCATCGTTCCCGGCGGTCGTACATGTGCCGCAAAATTCATCGCTGATGAAGAATTCATGAATACACTCAGATGGTTCAATGAAAACGGAAAGCTGATTGGGGGCATGTGCTCCGGTACGGTTGTGCTTGAAGAAGCAGGCGTGCTCAAAGGCAAAAAAGCAACCGGCTATACAGGCTATGAAGCAAAGCTTGTCAGTGCAGATTTTGTCAATGAGCTCACAGTCTATGATCAGAATGTGATCACTTCCCAGGGACCTGCCACACCGCTTCCCTTTGCATTTAAAATCCTGGAAGTTCTCGGCATCGATCCTGCCAAAATTGAAAGCCGCCTTCTTTATCGGGAAGCCGGCGGAAGAGCATATCATTAATCATTCAGAATCTTTATAATTAAGCTGAAAAGAGAACAGCTTATGATTTATGACAAACTCCCGGTTGTGCTGCTCAGCACAATGGCATCTGAAAAAAGCAATTCAACCAATCATCTGATTGCTTCATATATCCTCACCCACCGTGAAGAGGCGGTCCATATGGGAATTAAGGATCTTGCCGAAGCATGCTATGTGGGAACAGGATCTGTTTCAAGATTTGTCAGGGAAATCGGATTGACGGATTTCAGCGAACTGAGGGCATTGCTTTCGGAAGCAGATTTTTCAATGAATCATTCATTCACGGGTGAAAACAGGAATGAAGATCTGCTTGCATACATTACGGATTCACTGTCAAAAACCGTGCATTCGATTGATATGAATGCAGTTCATGAACTCTGTGAAGACATTCATTCTTATCAGAATGTCTATGCATTCGGTCTTCTCAAAGCACAAAGCGCAGCCGTATCCCTGCAGACGGATCTTTCGATGGCCGGAAAAATCATCCTGACAAATACAGCCTACAAAGAACAGATCGATACAATTTCAAGAGCCGGAAAAGATGATCTGATTCTGATCTTCTCCTATACCGGTTCCTACTTTACCTCTCACACCTTCCGTGAAAAGGAAAAGCATCTGCTTCTGCCGAAGATCTGGATGATTGCCGGAGGCACCAAGGTTGTCCCGTGGTTTGTCAACCGCACACTCACATTTGAATCGGACGGAAAACGGGAAGCTCATCCCTATACACTTCTGATGGCTGCTTCTCTGATTGCTGAAGAGTATTCATTCCTCTATCAGAAATAAGAACAAAAAAAGAAACGCACGGAACTCCATTCCGTGCGCTTTGCTTTATCTGGCCTTTTTCTTGGATCTGCGTGCTGCTTCAGCCTTCAGTCTTCTGGCGACTCCCGGCTTGACGTAGTACTCTCTCTTGCGGACTTCCATGAGGATTCCGTTGCGGGATACTGTACGTTTGAAACGGCGTAATGCATCATCAAAACTTTCGTTTTCTCTGACCACAACTCTTGACATCTGTGTCACCTCCTCTCATCTCACAAGCACGAGTAATCATAGCAAAGCAATCTGTAAAAATCAATTTGTTTTTAGAGTTCAGATCAGCTTTGCGCCGGAGCTGGTGCCGATTCTTTCAGCACCTGCTGCGATCATCTTTTCAAATGTTTCCTTGTCGCGGATTCCGCCGGCTGCCTTGACTTTGACAGCTTCGGAAACACTGGCTCTCATAAGCTTCACATCTTCCACGGTTGCGCCGCCGGTTGAGAAGCCGGTGCTTGTCTTGACAAAGTCAGCTCCTGCCTTTTCGGCATCCTTGCATGCGCGGACCTTTTCTTCATCGCTTAACAGGCATGCCTCGATGATGACCTTGAGAATCAGGTCTCCGCAGGCCTCTTTAATCTGTCTGATTTCTTCTGTGACATATGCATCATCGCCGTCCTTGAGCTTGCCGACATTAATCACCATGTCAATCTCTTCAGCCCCTGCTTCGATCGCATCTTTTGTTTCAAAGACTTTTGCATTTGTGCTCATTGCGCCGAGCGGGAACCCGATCACTGTACATGTTTTGACATCTGTTCCCTTTAACTGCTCACGGCAGAGCGGAATCCAGCATGGATTGACGCATACAGAAGCAAAGTCGTATTCGGCAGCCTCTTTGCATAAAGCGATAATCTTTTCTTCTGTCGCATCCGGCTTAAGCTGGGTGTGGTCGATGTACTTACTGCTCTTCATAATCTCCTCCTGTGCTGAAATAGTATTTTTTCAGAGTTTCATGGACAATGGTGTCATCCCCTTCATACGGCTCTCTGCCGAATTCACGGTAGATGAATTTTTCATCACCTTTGCCGAGAATGATGATTGTGTCATTGGGATCAGCCAGTTCGACTGCCTGACGGATTGCGTCATAGCGGTCTTCAATGATGATATACGGCGTCTTTTTGATGCCGGCTGCGATCTCCATGGCAATATCTCTTGGCTTCTCATTGCGGGGATCATCTTCTGTCAGAATAATCATATCGCAATATTTGTCGAGAATCTGTCCGAATACAGGTCTTTTTTCAGTATCGCGCTTGCCGGCGCTTCCGGTTAAGGCAATGATTCTCTTTCCCTTCGGCGTAATTGCACTGGCATACTGGCAGACCTTCTCGATTCCGTCGGGAGTATGTGCAAAGTCAACGATGATATTGAACGGCTGGCCGTCATTGATTCTCTGCATGCGTCCTTCGATCTGATTGAGATCGCGGATGTGCGGCATCATCTGGGTAATGGAGATTCCCTTGACATGAAGCGCAGCAATCGCTGCCAGCAGGTTTGAGATATTGAAGCGGGCAACCAGGTTTGTTTCCAGCTCATATTCCATGTTTGCAATCTTCAGCGTGAAGCGTGTCTTGTCCTTCATCAGCTGATATTTGGTAACACGGTAATCAGCTTCATGATCGATACCATATGTCACCACACGGCACGGACAGTCTTCAACGATCTTCCTGCCGTAAGGATCATCGGCATTGACAATTGCAACAGCTTCCGGCTTCAGTCTGTCAAACAGCTGCTTCTTTGCCAAGAAGTAGTTGGTCATTGTTCCATGGTAATCCAGATGATCATGGGTCAGATTGGTGAAGACAGCAACATCAAAATCAATTGCGTCAACACGTCTTTGTTCAATGCCGATCGAACTGGCTTCAAGTGCGCAGCATTCCATACCGGCATCCACCATCTCGTGCAGGATTCCGTGCAGATCATCGATGTCCGGTGTTGTCAACAGCGGCGGCAGTTTGACGCTGCCGTATTCGATCGCAATCGTTCCGATATAACCGGTCGGATGGAATTCATTCATGATATCGCGGATGATGCAGGCGATTGATGATTTTCCGTTTGTACCGGTCACGGCAAACATCAGCAGCTTATGGCTCGGATATCCGTAGAAAGCATCCGCAACTTTGTTGAAGACGCCGAGAACATCCTTGACACGGATATATGTCACATCCGGATGCATATCCTCAATCGGCTCGGAATGGACGATGACCCTTGCCCCGTTGGCGATTGCCTGTTCGACGAACTTGTGGCCGTCAAACATCATGCCTTTCAGACAGAAGAAGATGGAATCCTTCTTCCGCTTGCGGCTGTCCGACATCAGACTTTTGATTTCGATATCAGGCACATTTTCAAACAATTGTGTCAGTTTCATTGTTTATCACCTCTCCGTACATCATATGATCCCTGTATTCACTTAACCTGACTGCTGCCATTGTACCATGGGGCAGCACACCTTTGATCCTGACGGGAATATATTCAGAAGTATATCCTTTCGTATAGCCGTCTTCGCTTTCCTCGCACATGACTTCTGCTTTGTTTCCGAGTCTTGCCGTTCTGAATTCATCAGCCAGCTTCTGCGACAGCTGCATTGCTTCGGAAGTCCGTTTCTTTTTGACTTCCGGAGAAATCTGATGATCCATGGCTGCCGCAACCGTATTCACGCGCGGCGAATACGGGAAGACATGCAGGAATGAGAATCTGCATTTTTCAATAAACTGCAGAGTTCTTGCAAACATCTCATCGGTTTCGCCGGGGAATCCTGTAATCAGATCGCATGAGACGGAAACACCGTCAAGCTCTTTTCTGATCGCTTCGATTTTTTCGAAATATTCATCCGTTGTATAAGGTCTTCCCATTGCTGAAAGGATCTCATCGCTGCCGGCCTGCAGCGGAATATGCAGATGGCGGGCAATGCGTTTATTGGTTTTCATGAGCTCAATCAGATGATCATCGATCTCCGTGATCTCAATCGAAGAAATCCTTAAGCGCTCAAGATTCACTGCTTCATTCAGAATGCGTTCCATGAGCTCAGCCAGACTCACACCGTATTCACGGCCGTATCTGCCGGTATGGATGCCGGTCAGTACGATTTCACGGTAATCCTTTGAAATGCGGACCGCTTCCTTGACGGCTGTATCAGGTGCCATGGAACGCTCTCTGCCCCGCACATACGGAATTACGCAATAGGTGCAGAACTGATTGCAGCCATCCTGGATTTTCAGATAGGCGCGGGCTCTTGAATCAAAGCCGTCCGCACTTAATGTTTCAAACGGTGTATCCTTGAGATCATCAAGAACACGAACCGGTTTCTTTGTTTCAAAATATTCATCGATATACTGCGGAAGGTCCTTTTTATGGGAGCTGCCGACAATGATCTCGGCATCCTTCAGCATGCCGTCATCAATCTGGGCATAGCAGCCGACCATTGCGACTGCGCACTCCGGGAAGTTTCTTTTGATTCTGTGCATCATTTTGCGGCTTTTGGAAGCAGCTGTATTTGTGACTGCACATGTGAAAATCAATGCAGCGTCTGCCTGTTCATCAAAATCAACCCGTTCCCATCCCTTTTTCTCAAGCAGGGATGCAACGGATTCAGCTTCGTAGGCATTGACCTTGCAGCCAAGATTGCAGATTGAAAATTTCATCAGAACGCTCCTTCCGCGATCACGCTGCATGCATAAAGCGCCGCTGTTTCAGCTCTCAGGATTCTTGAGCCAAGGGTCACCGGCTCATATCCCATCTCGATCAGTTCATTGACTTCGTCTTCCGAAAAGCCGCCTTCCGGACCGATCACAACCGTAACCGAACGGGCGTTCAGTCTTTCGGAAATCTTCACTGAATGAACCGATGCATTTTCATAGGCAGCCAGAGATGCTTCCGACTTATACCGATCAAGTTCAGAGAGCTTCACAACATCCGTCACTTCCGGGACAATATTGCGCTTGCACTGCTCGCTGGCGGAAAGAACAATACTGCGGTAGCGCTCTTTCTGCTTTTCGCTTTTTTCACTCTTTGCCTTAACGACGCATCGGGAAGATTCAAACGGAACGATTTTCGTTACGCCAAGCTCCGCTGCCTTCTGCAGCACAAGTTCAAACTTCTCGCGTCTGATCAGTGCCATGGCAAGTGTGATGTCAATCGAAGGCTCATTGATGCGTGGATCTTCTTCTTTGATCAGCGCAACAAAATCCTTCCCCTCGCTGTAGCATTCCGCAAACCAGGCGTGCTTTGGATCGACTAAGCGGACTGTCTCATGATTCAAACGAAGCACATCACGTAAATGATGTGCCTGTTCCTTTGTAAATGTATAGATTTCTCCCTGTTTCATCAGGGGCTCGATAAAGTATTGCTGCATAGTTATTCCTGATCTTCTAAGACCTTCACTTCCACCTTGGTCACCCGGCGCTCTTCCACTTCCGTGACTGTCACAAGGGTATTGCGGAATGTAAAGGATGAACCTGCATCTGGGAAGGTTTCAAGCATCTCGATGCACCAGCCGCCGACTGTTTCACTTTCAAAGTCAAAGACAGCCTCGTCCCAGTTCATCAATTCCATCAGTTCATGAACCGGCGTATCGCCGTCAATTCTGAAGACACCGTCATCAATCACCTGGATTTCTTCTTCGACTTTATCGGTTTCATCCCAGATATCGCCGACCAGCTCTTCAAGAACGTCTTCCATCGTCACCACACCAAGCGTTCCGCCGTATTCATCGGAAACAACGGCAAGATGCTGCTGGGAATCTCTGAGCAGTCCGAGGACATTGGGCAGTTTCATTGTCTTATAGACAAAGTACGGCTGCATCAGTAATTCTCTGATATCGACCTTTTCATTGTCGATGGCAGCTCTGTAGAAATGATTCAGTGAAAGAATACCGATGACATTGTCGATGCTGTCTTCATAGACAGGAATTCTTGAGAACGGTGAAGATGCGATGATCTCCATGATGTCTTCCCATGTATCATCGATATCGATCGCTTCGATATCAACTCTTGCCGTCATGACTTCGGATACGGAAATATCCGCAAAATCAATGGCTGCACTGATCAGTTCGGATGAATCTTCGTCAATGACATTTTCATCTTCGGCAGTTTCAATGATGGAGTGCAGCTCTTCGACTGCCGCATCTTCATCTTCAATCACTTCGCCTTTCATGCCGCTCGTAATCAAATCAACAAGTGATACAACAACCCAGGTAACCGGTCTTAATACAATCATCAGAAAACGCGTCAGTCCGGAGAAGCTTAAAGCAAATCTTGTCGCATTCTTTTTGGCGGTGATCTTCGGGATTGTTTCACCGAATATGATGACTGCCACTGTTACGGCAGCGGTGGATACCCACGCATATTCCTCTCCAAGCGACAGCAGGACTGCCACTGAACCGAGTGCAGAACCGGCAATATTGACGAGGTTGTTTCCGACCAGAATTGCGGAAAGCGCATCATCGTAATTCTCGGTGATCTTAAGAGCTCTTTTTGCTTTCACATCCCCTTCTTCCGCCGCATTCTCAATTCTGATTCTGTTGCAGGAAGAATAGGACATTTCACTTGCCGAGAAGAAAGCGGAGCCGATCACGCATGCGACAACAGCCGCGATACAAAGATAAACCACTGTCATAATGTGTTCTCTCCTTTCTCGCTGCTGTTATTGATTTTGACTTTCAGTCTGATAATGCGGTTCTGCTTCATGATCTGAATCGTAATCAGTGTATTCAGATATTCAAAAGAATCGCCTTCCTTCGGAATCTGTGTAAAAGCTTCAAAAGCCAGCTGGCTCATCAGCTTGTTTGTGATTTTCTGTTCTTCTTCATCGCTGTAATGAATACCGAGATCATCAAGTACATCGATGACATGTTCATTGGCATTGACACTGTAAAGATTGTCGGAAATTTTCACGATATTTTCTTCGACAAGATCATCTTCATCCCAGATTTCACCGACCAGTTCCTCAAGGATATCTTCGATTGTCACAATACCCAGTGTTCCGCCATAGTTGTCTGTCACAACAGCGACATTTAGTTTCTTTTCGGTCATTTCCGTAAACAGATCATCGATCTTTGAAGACTGATGGACAAACAGAACTTCATCCAGAAGTTCCCTGACATCCTTGACTTCACCTTCAAGAAGATATGTACGGATATATTTGCGGATTGAAAGAATACCGATGATATGATCGATCGTTCCTTCATAAACCGGCAGACGGCTGTGGTTGACCTTCTTGATATATTCGAGAATCTGTTCCTGACTCATCGACACATCGATTGCGGCCAGATCCACACGGCTTGTCAGAATGCTTTCAGCCGTCACTTCCTGGAACATCAGAGCAGATGAAATCAGATCTCCCTGATCTTCATCAAGCGTTCCCTGCTCGGTCATATCCTCAATGATGTCATAGATTTCATCTTCTGTAACGGAAACATCGCTGTCCCCTTTGGTGAGTGAGCTTGCAGCATTTCCGATCCATGTCAGAAGTGCACTGACAGGCGTCAGCACAGTCATCAGGAAATGCAAAATGCCCGCCGTGGACAGAGCGATCCTCTCGCTGTATTTTCTGGCAATGCTTTTCGGCAGCATTTCACCGAAAAAGAATACAGCGATCGTTGTGATCAATGTCGACAGAGTTACTGCCGATACTCCCCACATACGGGTTACGTTAACTGTCACCACCGAAGCGGCGGCGATATGAACAATATTTGTACAGATCAGAATTGTCGTGATTGCACGGTCAAAATGATCTGTGATCTGAAGCGCTTTTTTCGCATCTGTTCTGCCTTTGTCTGAAAGAGCCTTCAGTCTTGTTTCGGAAACCGAAGCAAATGAAGTTTCCACCATCGCAAAGAACATTGCGCATAAAATAAGAATAATCACTGTTATGAGCCACGATATACTGCTACCGCCATCATCCATAAAGTTTTATCACTCTCCAATCACGAGCAACATTCTACCATAAATGTCTGCAAATACAAAATCAGCTTTGCACCCGACCGGTATGCCGGCATCCTCATTTTTGTAAACCATCTGTCAGAGCGTGAATCAAAAAAACTGCATTTTCTGCAGTTTTGATCAAGACAGTTTTCTGAACAGCCAGTTGCCGATCATCTGTACGGCCTGTACAAAGACAATCAGTACGATTGAGCAGACAACAAGATAGGACAGCTTGTATCCCTGATAGCCGTATCTGACCGCGACATCGCCGATGCCGCCGCCGCCCATCGTTCCGGCCATTGCCGAATAGCCGATTAATGAAATAATCAGAAGAATGATGCCGTTGACCATGCGGGGAATGGATTCCTTGACATAGACACGGAAGATGATCTGCCAGTCGCTTGCACCGAAGCTTCTTGCCGCTTCAATGACACCGGGATCGGTTTCTCTGAGGCTTGTCTCAAACACGCGGGCAATATATGGAATTGCCGAAGCAGTCAGAGGCACAATCGCAGCGGCTGTACCGATGGCCTTGCCGATCAGCATTCTTGTAAAAGGAATCATGATAATCATCAGAATGATGAACGGAAAGGAACGGAATACATTGACAATCAGGCTGAGCGTTTCATAGACAGGTTTGTTCGGTCTTAATCCATCCGGTGCCGTCAGTGTCATGATCACTGCCGGAATGAATCCGAGAATGACTGAAATCAATGTTGACCAGAACACCATCGTCAGTGTCTGCACCGACGCATTCAGTATTGTTTCCCACATATCAGAGCACCTCCGAAATAACATGACGTTCGGAAAGGTAGGAAATCACCCTTTCCTGATCTTCTTTTCTGATGTTGATGATCAGACTGCCGTAAACATTCGAACGGAAATCTTCTAGCTTTCCCCAGCAGATCGAGAAATCGATGCCGAGTTCCCTTGCCATCATTGTAATGACCGGATCATCCGAGCTTTCTTCGGTAAAGAAGAGCTGAATATTGACGCCGTCTTCAGGAAGATGATCGCTTTCCTCCTGCAGGAATGCCTTGACTTCGCTTGAAGGACGCACAAACAGATCTTCCGGTTTGCCTTCGGCGATCACGCTGCCGTCTTTGATGAACGCCACCTTTTCGCAGATCTGCTTGACCACTTCCATCTGATGGGTGACAACGATGATCGTGATTCCCATCTCCCGGTTGATCTTCTGCAGCAGTGCCAGGATTTCACGGGTGATTCCCGGATCAAGTGCACTGGTTGCCTCATCGCATAAAAGGATCTTCGGATCAAGAACAAGCGCACGGGCAATTGCGACTCTCTGTTTCTGACCGCCGGAAAGTTCGCCTGGGCGGGCATGTACCTTGTCTTTGAGACCGACAAGATCGAGAAGATCCATGATCTTCTGATGCGCTTCCGGTGTCTTTGTCTTTAAGCCCCAGAATTTCATCGGCAAAGCGACATTGTCATAGACATCAAGTCTGTTGAGCAGATTGAAATTCTGGAAGATCATTCCCATTTCCTTCTGCAGCAGTCTGAGCTTTTTCCTGTCATTCAGATCGACCGTTTCCCCGTTTACGGTAATGGTGCCCGACTGATAGGATTCCAGGCCGTTGATGCATCTGAGCAGGGTCGATTTGCCGGCGCCGCTCTGGCCGATAATCCCGTATATTTCGTGATCTTCAATTGTGATCGAAATTCCTTTGAGAACTTTCAGATCACCGAAGTTTTTGACAACTTCATTCAGTATAATCATTGCAATTCCTCTTTTCAGTACCGGCTGATATCTGTTCCCTGTGTTTAAGCATTCTCCTTTTCACGGGCTCTGTAAACTTCAAGAACAGCCTGTCTGATGCATTCGGCATATGCCTTTGTGCCTTCAGGCGTCAGATGCGTTCCGTCTTCAATGAAGTATTCCGGATGACCTTCGCTGTATGCATACCAGTCGATGATGTATGTGTTTTCATGTTCGGATGCAAATTTATGCATCTCTTCGTTGTTGATGTCTCCCCACTCGGTATGAGGCGCTCTTGCCGTTAACAGGAAGAAAGGTCTTTCCGGTGTGATCATCTCTCTTAATGTCGGCAGCGAATCATACAGCATGCCGTTTGCACCGAGAGCAAAGATTACGCCGTATCCGTTCCAGCCGTGCTCATAGCGCCAGATGTCATAAATCGTAAAGCTCTCTGTCGTATAACGGCTGACAGCAGCGTCGCAGATGCTGTTAGGGAAAACTTCATAGAACGCTTCCGATGCGCCGAGCGCTACCGAATCACCGATTAAAAGCAGATCGATTTCATTCAGGATTTCTTCATCGGTTTTCTCTTTGACGGGCTCAGCACTGCTCACAGGTTCTTCAGTCCCGGAAGGCTCTGTTACGGGAGTTGATGCGGCGGCTTCTTCGCGTTCTTTGATTTTCTGAGCTGTCATTTCAGATGCCTTTTCCGCCTGCTTTTCCAGCTCATCAATATTGGCAACTGCACTTTGCCGCGGGACAAGCGCAATGCATAAACCTGCGGAAAGGATCAGTACAGCATTCATCAAAGCCGAGCGCATCAAGAATGCAGAAGCTGCTTTCTTCCGGCGCTTTCCCTTTTCAGTTTTCGGAACCGTTCTTATTGCATTCAGTGCTTTTGCATAGCTGCCTTTGTTCACAGGTCTTTCAAACAGAAGATCTGACAGAAGTGACATGATGACACTCAGCACAATGACACAAAGCGACTTCAGAAGGCCTGCTTTTTCGCCATTCATAATTAACAGCATAAGCGGATAATGCCAGAGGTAAATCCCGTAGCTGTATGTGCCGCACCATGTCAAAGGTGAAAGCGACAGCAGCTTTGAAATCAAAGTCTTCTGATTGAGCAAAGACATCACAAGCACGCAGCATAAACCGCTCGCTATGATCTGTCCGCCCCTGTACATAAAGGCATCATAGCCGCTGATCGTGACCATCATAAAGCCAAGTGCTGAAAGACTGAGCCATCCGGCCCCTTCTGCAGGTAAGGGCTGAGCAAACAGTTTTCTGATTCTGTCTTCATATATGGCAATCAGGGCACCGCCCATTAAAGAAAAGATTCTTGTATCTGTTCCGTAATAGACACGGCTGGGATCTTTGGAAGGATCAAACAGGATGACCATCAGCGCCATTGAGACAATACTGATCGCCGAACATGCAATCCCGAGGATTTTTCTGCGGCTTTGAGAGCGTGCAGTCAGAACAGCCATCAATGAGATGACAAGATAAAACTGGATCTCAATCGCCAGCGACCATGTATGCGTTAAAGGTGAAGGAGCACCGGCATTTTCAAAATAGGAAACATTGTTGAAAATCTGCCACCAGTTGTTGGTACCGGTCAGAACGGAAACAATATCACGGCACTCCTTTGTAAAAAGAACTCTGCTGAAGATCGCATTCAAAACGACAGTAACCGAAATCAGAACAATCAGACCGGGCAGAATCCTTTTGATTCTCCTTAACCAGAAATTTCCGAAATCAACCGAATTTTTCTGTTCGGCTTCCTTCAGAAGACTTCTTGCAATCGTAAAGCCGGAAATCACAAAGAAAACCGTCACACCGAGAAGTCCGCCCTGTGCAAACGGAAACCGCAGATGATAAAAAACAACCATCAAAGCCGCAAGTGCCTTGAGGCCGCTCAGAGCGCTGATATAAGTACCTTCCCTTTTTGTACTCATCGTGACCCCCTCACAATCAGATGCAGCAGGTTTTATAAACACTGCTGCATCTCATTTTAACCGATTTTGATCAGCCGTTGATTTCTTTGATCTTTTCAGGATCAAGCGGTGCGTCTTTCAGAAGCCCGAGATCGTTGAGCAGCTGAATGGCACGGCCGTAGTTATCGGTATCATTGGGAACACCGATGCTTGCGCCGGGTTTCAGATCTGACAGTGAAGTGACCTTTTCGGAATAGATTCCCATCGGTTCGATATGAACACCGACGGCAGCCTTCAGATGAAGACCTCTCGATGCATTCTCATTGTTCATATAGCCGAGTGTCTGGAAATAGTTGGCATCGAGATCGCCTGCTTCAAGAGCTGTATTGGGCTGTACATAATCTGTATATTCAACAACATCAAGCTCCCAGCCATGCTTTTCAAGCAGACCTTTGACAACATCTTTCAGGATCTCTGCATGGGGAACGGCAGTAGCGCCGACCGAGATCACATTGTCGCCATCCGCTTCAGGGATTGAGGAAGATGCGACTTCTTTTCCGTTTTCGTCGATGAATGACGGAATGACGCTTCCCTTGTAGGTGCTGCTGATATAGTCATTGACTTCGCCGGAAGTGAGTGCGGCGACCAGTGCTTTGATCTTCAGAGAATCTTCGGTTCCTTCCCTGACTGCGACATAGTTTGTTCTCAGAACACTTGTTTCTGCATTGAACTCTTCAATCGAAACTGCCGGGTTTGATGTATTGAGACCCGATTCAAGTGCGTAGTTGCCGTTGATCACTCCGGCATCAAGATCCGGCAGGCTTAAAGGCAGCTGAGCCGCTTCAAGCGGTGTGATCTGGTATCCGTTCGGATTGCATCCGGCTGTCTCAGCAGGAGTTTCAGACTCTGACTCCTGTTTTGCACCGCAGGCTGCCAGGCCCAGTGCAAGGATTCCGCATGCGAGTACTTTAGTAATATTTTTCATAATTCCCTCCCTGTTCATGCTGCATTTTTATGACACTTTGATCTGAATAAAAATGCCGGCTCATCAATCATACTTTCATTTCTGATAAAATCAATCATTCTCAGCCATTTTGTGTGCATGCATACATACGGGATTGATATGCTCGGTTATAGTTTTTACCTATATGCATCCTGCGGGGGTGTACCAAAGCCGTTATGTTATACTGAAGCCATGAATAAATACATAAACGCACAGATCAGATCCTTTCTTGAAGAAGAGGATCTGATTGCGGCACTTGCAAATATCAGTGCCTGCATCAATGAAAACTACGACCGTCTCAACTGGGCGGGATTCTATCTTGTCAAAAACGGCGAACTTGTCCTGGGACCTTTCCAGGGAAAGACAGCCTGCACGCACATTCCGTTTGACAAAGGCGTCTGCGGAAAATGCTACAGAGATCAGGCAAGCCAGAGAATCGATGATGTTCTTGCTTTCCCCGGTCACATTGCATGCGACAGTGCAAGCCGCAGCGAACTCTGCGTCCCTGTCATTGCTGAAGGCAACGTCATTGCCGAGATTGATCTTGACTCTCCCTTCAAAGAACGATTCGGCATTGATGAGGTGGCTGAAATGGAACAGGCCGCAGCTGATATCGCCGCAGAATTCATCAGAAAAGGCTGGCAGATCATTTAATCCGATACGAACCGAAACAACAGCACGCTGAAATGCGTGTTTTGTTTTTTCAGCAAGACAGAGGTGAAACATAAAAAAGCTGTCATTCACTCCTGATGAGGTGTTTAATGGAAATATGAAAAAATTAATCATACTGCTCGCTATGCTTTTATGTATTCCGGCATATTATCTTTACAGAAACAATGAAGAAACCTGCCTGCTGAAAGCAGAAGTACAAAAACTTGAAGCCGAACAGAACAGACTGAATGAAGAGCTGGAAGAACAAAACAGCATTTACAAAGCAAATGAGGAACAGCTCGCCGTTGAAAGAGAAGCCGCAGCGCCTTTCATTGAGGAATATGAAACATGGTCAGAAAGAACAGAACAATTGCAGAAATATCTGCCCTGATCCTGATTCTTGCCTGCGGTCTGTTTCTCGCATACCGGATCGAACAGCAGAATTCCGAACAAGCTCAACTTGAAAGCAGGATCGCAGAACTGAAAGAGCAGAACAAAGAGATTCAAAACAATATTCTGGCGAAAAAGCAGGAGGTTCTGTCGCAGACAACTGATATCGGCCACATCAGACAGATGGAAGAAACTGCCGCAGCCGCAAAGGAAAACTATTATAAAGTCGCCAGGCAGCTCGAAGACGCCGTTATTGGCGGTCAGGCTTCATGCAAAATTGCCTATCTGACATTTGACGACGGTCCTTATCTGAATACCACCGGAAAATATCTTGATGTGCTTGATCAGTACGGCATCCTTGCGACATTCTTTCAGATCGGCAGACCTGCCGAAGAGCTTGATCCCGTTTACCGCAGAGTCTATGAATCAGGTCATACGGTCGCAAATCACACCTACTCACATCAGATCAGAAACGGCATTTACCGGGGTGTTGATTATTTCATCAGCGATGTGATCAGAAACCGCGAATTCATCGAAGAAAAGCTCGGCATCACCACAAACATTCTCCGCTTTCCCGGCGGTTCTCCTTCAGCCGGAGCATCCAAACCTGCAATTGTTGAAGAGCTGCGTAAACTGGGTTATGGATATGTCGACTGGAACTCGGCAACCGGGGACGGGGTGCAGATGATGACACCTGCCGAATACCGCGATAACGTTCTGAACAAAACCGGCGGCAGAAACATTCTTGTTGTTCTGATGCATGACTACAGCGCCAATACACTGGCCGCCCTGCCGGAGATCATCGAAGGACTGCAGGATCAGGGTTATATATTCCTGCCGCTCTTCTATGAAAGCTCCATGGTCAACAAGTGAAATCAGCTTCGCATCAGAAGCTGATTTTTATGTTTCCCGATTATATAAACCGACAGAAATCCAAACAAAAAGGCAGATCGAATGATCTGCCTTAAGTTTATGCATTTCTGCTGATCAATCAGCCTCTTCTGAAGAAGCCCGGAATTACGTTGTCGTCATCATCTGTTGAGAATGACAGATCATCATCTGCATCCTGAACAACGCCTGCGACCTGTCTGGAACTGACAGGACTCTTTGTTTCTGCAGGTCCGTCTGTTTCGATCATGGTCGGCTTCGGAAGATCGAATCCTGTAGCGATGACGGAAACGATGATGGAATCGCCGATCTTGTCATTGATTGCGACACCGAAGATGATATCGATATCATTGCCTGCAGCGTCACGGATATAATCGACAGCTTCACTTGCGTCATAAGCACTCATGCTTGCGCCGCCGGTGACGTTGATAATAGCGCTCTTTGCACCCTTGATCTGAGCTTCGAGCAGCGGTGACTGAATTGCACGTTCAGCTGCTTCCTTCGCCTTGTCTTCGCCGTCAGCCATACCGATTCCGAACAGAGCGGATCCCTGGCCTTCCATAACGGACTTGATGTCTGCGAAGTCGAGGTTGATCATTGCCGGAACAGCGATCAGGTCAGTGATTGTCTGAACACCCTGACGCAGAATGTTGTCAGCTTCCTTGAATGCATCTTCGAACGGAATGTGTCCGATAACTTCGAGAACCTTGTTATTTGAAATGATGATCAGTGAATCAACATATTCCTTGAGCTGTTCGAGACCCTGTTCAGCCTGAACCATTCTTCTTCTTCCTTCGAAGGAGAACGGCTTTGTAACGATACCGACTGTGAGGCATCCGAGTTCCTTCGCGATTTTTGCGAACAGAGGTGACGCACCGGTACCTGTACCGCCGCCAAGACCTGCAGTAAGGAAGATCATGTCTGCGCCTTCCATGGATCTGCGGATTTCATCTTCGCTCTCAACTGCAGCCTTGCGTCCGTTGTCAGGATTTCCGCCTGCACCTAAGCCTTCTCTGCCGAGCTGAATTTTGTTTGCGACCGGTGAAATATCAAGTGCCTGAAGGTCAGTATTTGCAACATAGAATTCGACACCCTGAACACCTTCCTGCACCATACGATTCACCGCATTGCTTCCGGCGCCGCCGACACCGAATACCTTGATCTTTGCAACCTGGTTGTAAGTTAAATCTGCCATAAACTTCATCCTCTCCCACTTGATTTAGTTTCTTTTGTTTTCTGTGAACAAACCTCTGAGTTTGTTTGTCAGAGTGTCTTCACGGTTCCCATCAGATGGCTTCTTATCCCGATAGGATACTGCTTTGATAAACGCATCCATGTCCAGGCTGTCGTCGGATTGACCTGTGACGGGCAGTTTGTCCTGATATGCGTAGAATAATCCAAGGCAGGCTGTAAGACCGGCATTCCGGCCGCCGAGCGTATCCGGTATGTAACATGTCACCGGAACGCCGAGAATGCTGCTCAAAAGAGAGTCCAGTCCCTGCGTCTCGCCGCCTTCTCCTGTTATCATAACAGTAGTTTTGCCCGCTTGCAAGATTGGAACACATGTTTTCTGGATCGCTTCGAGCCATCTTGTGACTCCCGGACGTACACATTCAAGAAGTTCGCGCTCGTTGATCGTATGTGTTTCGCCTTCCGTTGCCCAGATGTGAACCGGGTTGAGGGAAGGATTTTCCTCATTCAGCCGGACACTGTACTTCAGCAATTCGACCGCCATATCGGTGCGGATGCCGTCGTATTTTTCACTGACTGCCGAAGCAATCGTTCCCAGACCCACCGGCATGAGTGCACTTGATGTGAGTCTTCCTTTTCTCAGAAGGCCGAGCGTCGTTGCTTCGCGCTCCATCTTGAGTATGACAACCTGATGGTCGATTGCCTGTTCGAAGAGAGCTGATTCCTTTCCGACGCCGTAGATATCAAGGAAGATATCCATTACGGAAAGGCCTGCATTCTCTACACACGTGACAAGATCATATGCAAGCTGTCTGTCGGCACATAAGAGATCGATATCAACTGTCAGCTGCGAACACCTTTCTCCGAGCGGAATTCTTCTGGCTGAAATTCCGTTGACTGTATACTTGACGCAGACTGTCTGAATGAGAGCGTATGCTCTGCCGATATCCATTGATTCTGCTTTCTTGATTGCATTTCTGACATCCTGAATTGTGACAACTCCGTCGATTCCTTCCACATCCACGGTGGATTTGAAGGAATATCTCTTTGTTCTGAATGAAGGAATTGCCAATATTACTTTCTGCACTTCGGCGCTGATCATCTTCTTTGCATTGTCAGCTGCCGTGCGGACTGCTTTCGTAACTTCCTCAGGATCTGTCACCTTATCATAAGACATGCCGGAAAGAGGAACCCGTTCGACTTTGATGATGTTGAATCTGGTGTTGAAGAACTCGCCTACAATCAGCCTGACTTCATGATCTGCGACTTCTACTGCCGCAAAAATCTGCTTTTCACTGGCCATGACATCTCCTTTCGATTAACGTTATTTATGATATCACATTTCAATGCAGAAAAACAAAGATTCCCCCTGTATTTATGCATGAGTGGGTCGAAGAAATGACGATTTATCAGTTGCATTTGAATTTATTCTGTGTTAGAGTTTTTTAGCAATTGTGTGAAGGAGGTTATGGTATGTCCAGAGTTTGTGCCGTATCCGGTAAGAAAGCAATGTCAGGAAACAGACGTTCCCACTCACTTCGTGCTACACGCCGTAAGTGGAATGTCAATCTGCAGAAGGTTCATATGATCGTCGATGGCAAGCCCCAGACCGTTAAGATCTCTGCGCGTGCGCTGAAGACTCTCAAGGGTCAGGCAAAGAAAGCTGCCAAGACCGCTTCTGCTGAGTAATCTTAAACTTGCTGTTAATAAGAAAGATCACTTCCGTGATCTTTTTTATTGTTTTCTGCGATCCCTGCTGCGGATCACCAGAACCCTTCCTTCATGAATTTTCAGAATGCCCGGATCTTTTTCCACTTCATTTGAAAGCGTATAAAGATCAAGCGGTGTCAGAACCCTTCCATTCAGGGGATATTTCATATTTGTAAGGGAAATCTTCGCATGATCGAATGTGAAGAAGGAAATATATTTCCATTCATCCTTCGCAAATGAATACTCCCCTTTTTCATATGCTTCGATGAGATTGTTCTCATCATACAATGTCAGAACTTGAGGATGAAGATAGACAAGCCTTAGGTTGACAAGCGAATGGTCGCTGCGGCCCCCGAGCGCACCGCACATGATCACATGATCATAGCCAAGGGCAAGCACATGGCTGAGCGCGGATTCGGAATCCGTATCATCCTTGATTGGATTGAGGACACAGACCTCATCCGCAAACGCACGGATCAGATCCATCTGTTCAGGGCTGACCGAATCGAAATCGCCGACCGCCAGCTTCATCCTTTTTTTGTTTTCTGCAAGTACAAAGGCGCCGTAATCGGCGCCGATATAATCACAGTCAATTTCAGGCAGAGACTTTGTCAGTCTGAGTGCGATCAGTGCAGTGGACAAGACTATCTACCGCCTTTCCGATATCATCCTTGAATACATAGGAACCGGCTACCAGAACATCTGCACCGCATAAAGCACATTCCCTTCCGGTATCCAGCTTGATGCCGCCATCCACCGAGATCAGTGCTTTCGAATCTGTATTGTCGATCCATCTGCGCAGATTCTTGATTTTGGAAAGAGATGCAGGACGGAACGGCTGGCCGCCGTATCCCGGTTCAACGCACATGATCAGGAAGAGATCGCAGTGCTTCAGATAAGCCTGCAGTCTTCTGACATCGGTCATCGGGTTGATGGCAAGACCTGCCCTGACGCCGAATGAATGGATGTATTCAAGCATCTCCATGACCTTTTCATATTCATGGAGAACTTCTTCATGTACGGTGATGATATCCGCTCCGGCATCGACAAACGGCTTGATGAATTTGCCGGGGTCGGTGACCATCAGATGCACATCCATGGTCAGATCAGAGAGTTTGTCAAATCCTCTGAGAAGATCGGGACCGAAAGACAGGTTGGGTACATAATGTCCGTCCATGACATCGAAGTGAATCCACTCAGCCTGCGATTTGTTGAGTTCTTCGGTCTGTTCCTTCATTTTTGAATAATCCATTGCAAGTACAGATGGTGATATGATCATATATATTTCTCCCTTCTTTGCTGGATCAGTTCTAATACAGAGAGGTAATTCTGATGCCTGATCAGAGGAATGATTCCCGCTTCGACTGCCTCTTTGATTGCACAGCCGGGCTCGTTCTGATGAACGCAGTCATTGAAGCGGCATCTGCCGATATAGGGTTCAAAGTCGATAACATCCTCGCCGAGCTCCCTTGCGGAGATGCGGCTGAAGTCAAGCGAGCTGAATCCCGGCGTATCTGCGACAAGTCCCCCTGCCACCGGATGCAGTTCATTGTGGCGGGTTGTGTGCTTGCCACGTCCCAGTGCTTTTGAAATCTCCTGGGTTGCCAGATGAAATGTCGGTTCAAGCTCATTGAGCAATGTGCTCTTGCCGGCTCCGCTCTGCCCGGTGAGTACCGAAATCTTTCCTTCGAGAATTGAGGCAAGAGAGGGCTCAAGTGTTCCCTTTGCAGTGCGGATCACTTTCATCGGCCCTCTTTCATATTCGCGGATGCGCTCTTCGGTTTCTTCACTGATACCGAGGTCGCACTTTGTCACACATAACAGCGGTGTGATTCCGGCATTGCGGATCAGAATGCTGAGCCTGTCGACAAGCGAACTGGAGAAGTCCGGATCGACAACACTCATGACAATGATTGCCTGATCGACATTTGCCACATAAGGTCTGTAAAGACGGTTTTTGCGGGGCAGGATTTTCTGGATGACATACTGATTGTGAACCAGTTCAGCCTCGACAAGATCACCGGCTGCCGGTGCATCCTGACGGCGCACCTTGCCCATCAGAACTGCCTTGACCCGCTCCCCGTCATCTTTGAGGAGCGTATATTCCTTGGATACAATTTTGACGATCCGTGCAATCATTCGCAGCCCTCATCAATAGTAGTAAAGAATGACATAGTTATCATCTTTCTGTGTATACGGAGTACCGACCGCAGGATCGGATGAAATCACAACGCCGAACTGAAGCTGATCGATTTCCTCCTGGGTCATGCCTGAAATATCCATATTGCTGGTACGCACGGCAATACCCATCGCCTCAAGCTCAGCCGTCGCATCATTGATCGGTCTGCCGATGATGTCATCGGGAATGACCACGGTCGGATAGCGTGAATAGACAAGAGTGATATTGGATGCCAGATCCGTTGAAAAGAGCGTACCGGGCTCCAGACCTTCCTGACGGATGATCGTTCCCGGCGGCAGACCGCTGTCTTCCTCAACTGCCGTAACTCTCATCAGCTTATAATTTTCGGCAATATATTCTTCAGCTTTGGAGATACTCATGCCGCTGGCCGCAAAGTCTTCAATCCTGACGCCGATGCCGTTGGATACGATGATTTTGACTTCCGTATTCTTTTCAACCTCATCGCCGACTGAAGGCGTCACGCCGATGATGAGACCTCTTTCCACATTTTCGGTCAGAGTATATTCGACATTGATCGTATCAAGCACAAGCTCCGATTCATCGCACATATCCCTGGCCTGCTGGATTGTCATGCCTTCAATATCGGGAATCTGTACGGTTCGCGGTCCGATAGGGATCACACCCGAGAAGATTAGCGCTGCGACAATACCGCACACCGCCACAAAGGCGATGATGCCGATGAGCCAGGGAACAAGCTTGTTCTTCGGCTTTTCTTCCTGGACTTTTTTCTTTGTATGAACTTCCGGGCGCACTTCTTTCTTCGGTGCAGGGGTTTCGGTTCTGACCGGCTTGGCTTTGTTCTGCGAAGAAGTATCCTTTTTCGGTGCGGGCGGCGATTCGATGATCAGCTTTGCTTCCTTAGCCCTTTCAGGTCTTAAGCAGGTTGAAAGATCGCGCCACATCTCGCTGCAGTTTTTATATCTCTTCTTCGGATCTTTGGCAGTTGCCCTGATCACGATATTTTCAATTGACTGCGGTACGGTGGGATTTGCTTCGCGCAGCGAAGGCATCGGATCGCGCATATGGCGCAAGGCAACCTGAACAGCCTGATCCGCTTTGAAAGGAACATCTCCTGCCAGCATTTCGTAAAGAACGATACCGAGCGCATAGATGTCGCTCTGCGCACTGGCTGTCTCGCCTTTGGCAAGCTCAGGGGCAAGATAGTGGACGGAACCCATGACGTTGTTGGCCTGCGTCAATTGCATGGAGCCCTTGGCTGTGGCAATACCGAAGTCGAGAATCTTCACCGATCCGTCCGCCTTGACGATGACATTCTGCGGCTTGATATCACGGTGTATGATTCCTTTTGAATGTGCTTCGGCAACAGCCGAAGTCAGCTGCTTCATAATATCGACCGCTTCTTCCTTCAGCAGCGGTCCTCTTGCACGAATGACCTGCTTGAGGGTTCTGCCGGGCACGAATTCCATGACGATATAATGGTGTCCCTTATAATCGCCCACATCATAGATTTCAACGATGTTGGGATGATTCAGGGCAGTGGCAGCCTGTGCTTCTCTTTCAAAGCGCAGGATACTGACAGCGTCGGTAGAAAGATCGGCGCGCAGAATCTTGATCGCAACCTCTCTGTTCAGAATGGTGTCAACACCACGAAAGACATCGGCCATTCCTCCCTGTCCGATGTGCTGTACAACTTCATATCTGTTGGCAATCACATTCTTTCTGCTCATTCGCTGTCTCCCGTGAAATCAATGAGCACTACCGTCACATTGTCATATCCGCCCGCATCAAGTGCCGCTTTGAGCAGCTTTCTTGAGCGCTGTGTCGGATCCATATCCCTGCTCAGTACAATTGATGATATTCTGCTTTCATCCACATATCCATGCAGACCGTCGCTGCACAGCAGGATGCCGCTCATCTTTTCATGATGGACATCGATGTCGCTTCTGACATTCTCCCAGACCCCGAGTGCATTTGTCAGCACATTGCGGCGGGGAAAGTTGGCTGCTTCTTCGGCCGTCAGCTGTCCGTGCATCAGCATATCGTTGACAAGTGTATGGTCCATCGTAATCTGCTTCAGGGCGTCATTATGCCATGTATAGGCACGGCTGTCGCCGATATTGACAATAAAGATGCCCTTTTTTGTAATCATTGCGCCGCAGAGTGTCGTTCCCATTCCTTTAAGACCGGGTCTCTTGACGCCATATTCATAAATCTGCTGGTTGGCGGCTGTCACATGGGTGGTAATCCAGTCTTTTGTCTTTGATTCGGAAGTGAATGCTTCAGTTTCCGAAAATACCTTTGAGAAATAGGAAACTGCCATCCGGCTGGCAATATCGCCGCCGAGATTTCCGCCGATTCCGTCCGCGACAATCGCGAAAAGATCACCGCCCCGGTTGGTTGCGATGACATAGCTGTCCTGGTTATTTTTACGGACAAGACCTCTGTCCGTTACACCGTAATATTTCATCCGTTCTGCCTGTTCCTCTCGTGTCTGGCGCGCAGCTGTCCGCATGCGGCGTCAATATCGTCACCGTGTTTCTGACGCAGCGTTGCCTTGACTCCGTTTTTCATCAGAATGTCGTAAAAGTGAAGAGCCTTCTTTTCGCTCACTCCCTGATAGCCGTTCTCATCAACCGGATTGTAGGGAATCAGATTGACATATGCATTCATGCCGCGGATCAGATCCGCAAGCTTCTTTGCATGGGCATCGGTATCGTTGACTTCATGAAGAAGAATATATTCAAATGTCAGCCGTCTGTGATTGTCTTCGCTGTAGGCATGAAGAGCTTTCATCAGTTCATCAAGGGGATATGCCTGATTGACCGGCATCAGCGTATTGCGCAATTCATCCGTCGGCGCATGAAGACTGACGGCAAGGTTGTACTGATAATGGGCAGCCGCAAAGTCATAGATGCGCGGCACAATCCCGCATGTGGAGATTGTGATATGTCTTGCCCCGATCGCAAGTCCGTGATCGGAATTGACGATTTCACAGAAGCGCATCACATTGTCATAATTGTCAAACGGTTCACCGGTTCCCATGATGACAATGTTGTCGACCCGTTTCCCCAGTGCATCGAGTTCCTTCTGGACATAAAGAACTTCGGCTACCATTTCCCCTGCACTCAGGTCTCTCTGTTTTTTCAGAAGACCCGATGCGCAGAATTTGCAGCCCATGTTGCAGCCGATCTGGCTGGAGATGCATAAGGATTCGCCGAAATGAAAATGCATGAGCACTGCTTCCACGCTTGCCCCGTCCTTCATTTCAAACAGATATTTGGTTGTCTGATCTCTGGCAACCTGCCTGTCGATTTCCTTTAAAGGCATCATGAAATACTCTTCCTCAAGCTGTTCGATCAGCGCTTTGGGAAGATCGCTCATTTCTTCAAATGTTTCTGCCCGCTTTCTGTACAGCCAGCTGAAAAGCTGCTTTGCGCGGTATGACTTCTGACCGTGAGCGGCCAGCATTTCTTCCATCTGTTTCAGATTCAGATCATAAATCGTCTGCATACACAGGCATTTTACCATAACGTTACCTAATCCGCCCAATTTTTCAAAATACGGGCAGCCTTTGTGCTTTTTGTTTATTTCCGTGTCAGTTTCGCCGCATAAAAGCCGTCGCTCTCAGTGACAAACGGAAAATATGTATGTTCTTCCAGTAATCCGTAATCTTCATGTTTCTTCATGAAGTCACGGATTCTGTTTTCGTTTTCCTTGCGGTTGAGGGTGCAGGTGCTGTAGACAAGAATGCCGCCCTTTTTAAGATACGGCGCATTGGCTTCAAGAATTGCACTCTGTAAATGGGTCAGGTGATCAAGATCTTCCGGCTTTAAGTGCCAGCGGATTTCCGGCTTATGAGAAAGATCTCCCAGGCCAGAACACGGAACATCCAGCAGAATCCTGTCAAAGCTTTCTGCTTCAAACTGCCCTTTTACCGACGCATCCATCACCTTTGATTCGACAATCTCTGTTCCGGTTCTTTCCATCAGCTCATCAATCAGCTTTGCACGGTGTTCATGAAGCTCGCCGGCAATCACTCTGCCCGAGTTGTTCATATACATGGCGATTTCCTGCGTCTTTGTGCCCGGCGCTGCGCAGGCATCTAGAACATTCATGCCGCTTTTCACATCGAGATATTTCACAATCTGCTGAGAGCTGTAATTCTGAATGATGACTCTGCCAGCGCGGAAAAGATCGCTTTTCTGCAGCGCCCCTTCATAGCGGAATGCAATGTCATCAATGAAGTGCAGATTCTCATTCTGCTCAGCTTCTTCCTTTGAATAGAGAAGCGTATTGATCCGGCCGTAGGAAACCGGCTTTTTCTGGTTGTATTCCATGATGGCCAGCGCATTGTCTTTGCCATAATGCGCACTCCATAGATCAAAAATCCATTTCGGATGGGAGTAACGGATTTCACTTTCTTCCGGTGTCACAAGACCTCTGTCAGATACCTGACGCAGAATTGCATTGACGAATTTCTTTTCATGTTTCGGGCTTAATGAAACAGCTTCATTGACTGCTGCATAGCCCGGCACATCCATAAAGAAGAGCTGATAGATGCTCATATCCAGCAACAATGCAGTCCTCTGTTTCGTCTTTTTTGCTTTGGAGCGCCACTGGTATTCAAGAAGTGAATAATTGCGCAGTGTTCCGTAGACCACTTCGGCAATAAAGGCGGTATCCTTTTCATCCGCCTTCATGTGCCTCATCATCAATGAAGCATATCCGTTTTCGCTGAATACTCTCTCAAGAATATTCAGAATCGTTTCTCTTGCACTCATGGTTTAATCAAGATACATCGGATTGACATCAATCCGCAAGCCTTTTAAGGAGATTTTTGAGCTTTCCATATACTCTCTGAGAGTCTGCCGCATCAGATCGAGGTTCTTTCCCTTGAGAATAATACGGCTTCTGTACTGATCATGAATCTTCAGAAGCGTAATGACGCCGATGATCTTGAAGTCACCTGAAAGACCGCTCATAAACTGCTCTGCCGTGCGTTTGCTCTCGTCTTCCTTCAGTGAACAGAACGTCAAAGAGATCATATATGTATAGGGAGGATACTGACCGGCATGGCGGAAACGCATTTCATTGGCAAAGAAGGATTCATAATCCTGTCTTAAAGCCGAAGTGACGGCATAGTGATCAGGATCATAGACCTGGAAGATAACTTCACCTTCCTTATCCCCGCGGCCGCTGCGTCCGCAAGCCTGCATCAGAAGATCGAATGTTGTTTCGCAGCTTCTGAAATCGGTTCTGGCAAGCCCGTCATCGCCGTTGATGATTCCGACCAGTGTCACATCCGCAAAATCAAGTCCCTTGGCAATCATCTGGGTGCCGAGCAGAATATCCGCTTTATGCTCGGCGAATGCCTTGAGTATCTTTTCATGGGAATTCTTGCGTACGGTTGTATCGGCGTCCATGCGCAGCAGCCTTGCCTCAGGGAACATTTTCAGCAGCTCATGTTCGAGCTTTTCGGTGCCGAAACCATATGTTGCAAAGCCGGCCGTGCTGCCGCAATACGGGCAGACCTTCATCACTTTCATTTCATGATTGCATGTATGACATTTGAGCAGACCGGTATCGCGGTGCCAGCTCATCGCAAGATCGCAGTGCGGACATCTGATGACTTCCTGACATGATCTGCATTTGATCCTTGCGTGATAGCCTCTGCGGTTAAGCAGCAGAATCACCTGTTCCTTCTTTTCAAGACGGTCTTTGATTCTGTCCTTCAGAAGATCGGAAATCATATAGGATTCCCCCTTGCGGATCGAATCCTTCATCGGGACAACATGAACCTCAGGCATGGTTTTATTGATTCTTTCGCTCATCGTGATCAGATGATAGACATTCTTGAGTCCTCTTGCATAGGATTCAAGGGTCGGCGTCGCTGAAGCAAGAATGAGCTTGCAGTGATGATATCCGGCTCTGTACAAAGCCGCATCCCGACAGTGATAGGAAGGCTGTGAATCCTGCTTGTAGGAAGGATCATGTTCTTCATCCATCACAATCACGCCGAGATCCGCAAACGGCAGAAAGACAGCGCTGCGGGTGCCGACGACAACCTGTGCTTCATTGTTCATGACCATCCTGTACTGTTCATATTTTTCCTGGGCATTTAAGCCGCTGTGATAAATGGCAAGCTGATCCTTGAATCTCGCACTGACCCGCTCGATCATCTGCGGCGTCAGGGCAATTTCAGGTACAAGAATGAGTACCTGCTTTCCTTCATCGAGTGCCTTTTCGGCTAGTCTCAGATAGATTTCGGTTTTGCCGCTGCCGGTGACGCCATGGATCAGATAAACCGTATCATTGCTTTCATTGATTTCCTTCAGCACCTTTTCCTGCAGTTCGCTCAATACCGGCTTTTCTGCCGTACCGCGCTCAATATGCACTGATCCCTTCTTTTCGCAATCAAACAGCTCAATGGCGCCGTTTGTCACAAGTGCTCTTGCCTGATTCGGAAATTCTTTTCTAAGATCGCTGTAGCGCAGCGGGGCATGGTCTTTGACATAGGTCCATGCCTGCAGCTGACGGGGCGTCAGGGTAACTTCACGATCGCTTAATTTCACCCATGTCTCCTGAACGATTTTATGTTTTGAAGTTGCCGGTTTGATCTTTGCCGGCAGCATCGCTGAAAAGCATGAAATGGATGTGGAAAGAGTTGCCTCTTTCATGGCCAGCGCCATTTCATAAAGCTCATCGGTAATCAAAGGTTCTTCATCGACTGCACTTTCAATAAAACGCAGTTTCATGCCGAGTCTTGTTTCAATCTCTGCGGGTGTTTCATCCGTTTGCGTGCATGAATCCACAAAGCCGATCAGTGTTTTCACACCGAAAACAACCTGAACACGGCATCCCCTTTTCACTTCAGTTTCGCTTAAATATGTAAATGTTCTGTCGAGACTCCTGACCGGGTGCTCGATCCAGCATTCAAGTATATACATCATTTTCACCTTCTTCATTGTACAACATACAGACAAACGGTGCATGGCAGGCTGAATTTATGCAATAATATACAAAAACACGGAGGTGCCTCATATGGATCTGATCAGCCTTGCCGCGGCAGCAAAAAAAGCCAGCCGCAGTGTCAGAACTCTTACAAATGAAATCCGTTCCAAAGTATTGCGCGAGTTTGCCTACGGACTCGTTGAAAATGCAGATACGATCATCGAAGCAAATGCCCTCGATCTCTCGGAAGCCGAAGCAAACGGTATGAGCAAAGCCATGCTTGACCGGCTCATGCTCAATCAGAGCAGAATCGATCAGATTGCCGAAGGCGTTCTTCAGGTTGAACAGCTTGAAGATCCGCTGAACAGAGTATTGGAAGAGCGTGTGCTTGCCTCAGGCGTTCATCTGAAGAAAATCTCATCTGCAATCGGTGTGATCGGTATCATCTTTGAATCCCGTCCCAATGTTACTGCGGATTGCGCCGCTTTGTGTTTCAAAAGCGGTAACACCTGCGTCCTCAAAGGCGGTAAAGAATCCTACCGCTCATGCAAAGCGATTGTCGATGTCATGAAGGCAGCGCTCATCAAAAATGATGTGACACCGGATGCGGTGATGCTCGCCGAAAAGCCGAGCCACGAAGAAACGGCTGAATTCATGAAATGCCGTGAATATGTCGACCTGCTGATTCCGCGGGGAAGTTCCCGTCTGATCCAGGCAGTCGTTCAAAATGCAAAGGTCCCTGTCATTGAAACAGGAGCAGGCATCTGCCATACATTTGTCGATGAAAGCGCCGACTTTGAAATGGCAAAGAAAATCATCATCAATGCCAAATGCTCAAGGCCGAGCGTATGCAATGCCATGGAAACCCTTCTTGTCCATGAAAAGATTGCCGGGACATTTGTACCGATGATTGCAGAAGTGATGAAAGAACACGGTGTACTCATTTACGGCAATCCGGAAACGTGTAAACTTGTAAGTGAAGCAAGAGAAGGAAACGAAACAAACTGGGCAACCGAATATGATGATCTCATCATGAATCTTGTGATTGTCAAAGATGTGAATGAAGCAATCGATCATATTGAAACATACGGCACCCATCACAGCGATTGCATTGTCACAGAAAACGAAGAATCCAAGGAAGCTTTCTTCAGAGGAATTGACAGTGCGTGTCTCTATCATAATGCGTCCACACGCTTTACCGACGGCTTTGAGTTCGGACTCGGTGCCGAGATCGGTATTTCAACCCAGAAGCTGCACGCCAGAGGCCCGATGGGACTGCGTGAGCTGACAACTTATCTTTATCAGATCGAAGGAAAAGGAGAAATCAGATGAGAACAACAAAACAGTATCTGCTCGGCTTTATCGGCTGCGGCCATATGGGCATGGCAATTGCCAGAGGCGCTGTTGCCAAGGAATATCTTGAGCGCTTCCAGATCTGTGTCTATGACCCTTCCGAAGAAGTACGCAAAGCATGTGCCAAAGAAAATTTCATTGTCATGGAGAGTGCAAAAGAAGTCGCTGAAGCAGCTCACATTGCTCTTCTGGCAGTCAGACCTCAGCAGCTTGACGAAGTCCTTGATGAACTCAAAGACACAAACATCTCCAATCTTCTCTCCATCGTGACCGGTGTATCCATCGCTTACCTGCAGTCAAAGCTCAATAACTGCCCGGTCATGAGAGCAATGCCGAATACACCGCTTCAGATCAATGAAGGCGCAACTGCATTATGCATGTCGGAAAACTGCAAGGCGGATGAATATGACTTCGTTTTCCAGATGTTCAACTCGATGGGTGTCACAAGAACCATTCCCGAAAGCAGAATGGATGAGATTGTGGCAGTTTCCGGAAGTGTACCTGCCTATGTTTATTACTTCATTGAAGCACTTGTCAATGATGCGGCTGAAAGAGGACTTGATGATCTTGATGCAAGAGATCTCGTCGTTCAGACATTCATCGGCTCCGCGAACCTCCTCAAGCGCAACCGCAAAACACCGATCAGCGATTTCATTGATGAAGTCTGTTCCAAAGGCGGCACAACAATTGAAGCAATCGGCGAAATGCGCAGACAGAAGATTGATGAAATCATCCATGATGCCAATGATGCCTGCATCAAGCG
>JAUNEN010000005.1:22825-25358 GCA_030525525.1 Erysipelotrichaceae bacterium | reverse complement strand
GTGGTTTTCTTTCCGCCTGAAGCGGCAGTAACCGTCAGTTCTGTCTCAGCCTTGCCGTCATTAAAGACAATCGTAACCTTATGTTTGCCAACACTCAGCTTCTGCAGAACAGCAGAATTGATTGTGATAACGGTGCTGCCCTTTTCAGCTTTGACTGTGACCTTTTTCCCGTCAATCTGTGTTTCCTTGTAATGGGAGTAGCAGGTATCATCATCGATATTCCGCTTAACTGTCAGCGTATAGGACTTGCCGCTGGATTTTGCCCAGCTGCCGTTTGCACCGGAAGCGACAGTATAGGAGATTTCAACAGGTTTTTCTTCTTCCTTCTTTTCTTCGACCGTGAAGTTTGTGACCAGATCCGTTTCTGCAAAATGAAGTGTCAGTTCATGTCTGCCGACTGCAAGAGTTTCAAGATATTCCGGTTTCAGTGTGAAGATGAGACTGCCGGATTCTCTGGTGAAGCTGTCGGCATAGATGGTTTCCTGATCGACCGATGCGCCGGTAAAGGAAGAATCTGTCTGGGTATCATCGCCGGTTCTCTTTGCGACAAAGCGGAGACCTTCGCTGCTTCCTTTTGTCCAGCTTCCGTTTTCACCTTCTGCCCAATAATAGCTGTCATCCTTCCAGACTGCATATACCTGATCAAGATCCCTGACCGGTGTCACACCTTCAAAGACATCCGGCTCCTCTGCATCCGGCGTGGTAGCCCAGCCGGCCAGATACTTGGAAGTATCATAATTGACTGCTTCGCCAATCTCTTCAGTCACATCACTTAATGAGAATGTTCCTTCATATTCCATCGTAATGCCAAGTCTTGAGCTGCCGGCAAGTGCGAACACACCGCCGTTGGCATCGACAATCACCTGATAGCCCCATACTGCCGTATAGGTTGTATCTTCCGTCACATGGTAATACGGCCAGATATCTGCTGTATAAGGAATGAATTCACCTTTGTGATCCATCCAGCCGAGCTTTTTCATTCGTTCGTTGTCATGATAAAGAGTCAGACCGTAGAAAATATGACCGACACCCTTGGTGGATTCATAGGTGGTGATGCCTGGATTCATCATGAAATAGCCGCCGTTGGCATCCCATCTCTCAAGTACCTTGCGACCATAGACCGCATAGAGTGTGACACCATCCAGTTCATCGGATGAAGTGACACCTTCAATGATGTCAGAATCGGGAACTTCCGCATCCGGGTTTCTTGACCAGCCTGCGAATTTGATGGTGTTGTCATCATGGGTCGGATCCATGCTTGAAGCAAACGGTCTGCCCTTGCCAAATGCATCTCTTGTGACTGAGCTGTTGTTGGCCATACGGAAGTATCCGCCGTTGGCATCCAGGGTGATCACATTCTGTTCTGCCGTGATGGCATAGACATCCATATCATGTTCAACAATCAGATAGTCATCAATCCATTCAAGATCAGGATTCAGCGACCATCCGCTGAAAATCAGCTTCAGAGGATCTTCAGCCATCCAGCCTGAGCGGGTGTATTTCGAAATGTCTTCGCCGATCGCAATCGGTATTGTCTTGACGGTTTTGGAAGGATCATCATCAAACCATGCATCCGATTGTGCATCGCGGTTTGCATGGAATGTGACCATCGCGCATTCGCCTTTTGTCAGTTTGATCTTCACATCCGTAGCTCCGCCGCTCATTTCCTTGATCTGGAAGTAATAAACCTTTCCGGCTTCCATCTCCATGTTCAGCTGCATGTCACCCCAGCCGTCTTCCGGATTAACCGGATCTGCCATTTTAATGACTTTTGAGTTTTCATCCATGACGGTGATGTAGATCACATAATCATCGCTGGCCTTGTCAATGGTAGCCAGTTTATAAACATCTGTTTCTTCCGGTCTGAATGCATAGATCCGTCCCGGACCGCTTAATGAGAGATCGTATTCTTTGTCAAGTTCAAGATACTCTGTCCTCTCTTCTGACAGTTTCCATCTTGCAAAAACATCGATCTCTTCTGCATTGACAGGTGTCTCTTCAGTGTATTGAATCCCGCTTTCCGGGTTCAGTCCGGACGCATACCAGCCGGCAAAATCAAAATCGTTCGCATCAAAATGAACCGGAGTCAGATTGCGGAAAAGCTGACCCGGCTTATAGGTCATATGTATGTATTGATATTGATTTCCGTCATCCATGACAACATAGCCGTCATTGATGATGTAATTGACCAGACACTCATCTGTGTAGATCGCATAAAGATCAGTTCCGATCATACTGGTGTTTGTCACGCCCGGTGTCACATTGACTTCTCCATCCGGTTCATTTGACCATCCGATGAAAATATATGAATCATCAGAAAGATCAGGTACTGTGCGCTCATTGAACGGTTCCCCTCTGAACTGAAGAGATTCTTTTTCCTTTACGGACGGATCTCCGAAATAACCGTGTTCTCCGGCATGAAGTGTGACGGTAATGTAATGGCTGTCTTCAGATTCCTCTGCCATTGTTTCATGTCCAAAAACGGTAAAAATACTGACCGTGAGAGCGAAAACAATGATCAGAGATTCCAGCA
>JAUNEN010000005.1:0-22725 GCA_030525525.1 Erysipelotrichaceae bacterium | reverse complement strand
CACGAGCCGACATGGTTCAGCGGCAGCGATGAAACCGACTGGTGTGAAAATGACAGCGTTTATCTTGCAAAGCGGAAAATGCTGGAAGATCACAATATCGCTGTATGGCGCTTTCATGATCACATGCATTCGGGAACTGCCATTGATTATATCTACAGCGGAATCATCAGAGAACTCGGATGGCGTGCATATCTGCAGGATGATGAACAGCAGCCATGGGTTTACGAAATACCAGAAACAACTCTGAAAGAAATATCCGTCTGGCTGAAAAACATATTTTGAGATGTCACAGATCCGCACTGTCGGAAATCCGGACTGCATGATTAAACGGGTCGGAATACTGGTCGGCGGAGGAAGTCTTGGCCTTGGAAGAGAAGTCATGCCGATGGAAGTCATGGAGAGAAACAATCTCAATCTTCTGATCTGCGGCGATATCACCGAATGGACGGTTGTTCAGTATGTCAGGGATGCAGCGCAGCTTGGAATGGACCGTTCTATGATTCAGCTCGGACACGAAAAAACAGAAGAGCCCGGTATGAAGTACCTCCCTCTTCTGCTGAGAAAATATATTCGGAACATACCGGTCACATTCATCGATTCCGAAGAACCGTATACATATTACTGACAGGTTTCTTTCTGCTGAAATAATTCAAAATCCAGACCTGGATGAACATTGCAGATATCATATGCACCAAATCACAAGCATAAAAAAAGTGGAGGCTACAGGACTCGAACCTGCGACATCACCCCTGTGAAGGGTGCGCTCTCCCAACTGAGCTAAGCCTCCGTGACAAGAAAGATTATAAATCTTTCCATTCAAAAATAAAAGGCCTTCGCAAAAAATGGCCTGTCACCTCATACAATAAACTCGTATACTTCTTATTCCGTCCAAAGCACTGCAGTGCGATATAATATTCCCGTTGACTCGGAGGTATTTTATGTTTGGAAGTTTTCAGGCAGAATGGGTATTAAGGCTGATCTGTGCGCTATGTGCAGGAACTCTGATCGGCTATGAGCGGCATAACCGTGCCAAGGCTGCAGGTCTACGCACACATGCAATTGTTGCTCTGGCATCATGTCTTCTGATGCTTGTATCAAAATACGGATTTGAAGGTTCTGACAAATTTGATGCGGCAAGAGTTGCCGCCCAGGTTGTGAGCGGTGTCGGTTTCTTAGGCGCCGGCGTTATCTTTGTACGAAATGACAATGTGCGCGGTCTGACCACAGCTGCAGGTATCTTCATGACTGCTGCGATCGGTTTATGCTTCGGAACAGGAATGTATCTGGTCGGTTTCTCGGCAGTGATTCTGCTCGGAATCATGCAGGTGCTGCTGAATACCGTCAAGGAAACAATCAGAACGAACATTTCGATGACGATTATGATGACCCCTGACGGCAAGCCGGAACAGATCGCACACGTGATTCACAAATGCGGTTTCCACAATTCATCGATGCATGTGAATACACATAATGACGGACTGCAGATCAGAACAGATTCCTACTCTGTGCACAATGACAATCCGTTCGAGCTTGTCAAGAAACTCGAAGAAACAAAGGAAGTCATCTCTGTCAGAATTGACTGAATCCGCCCTTCCCGTCACCTAAATAAAGAACGTCTGAATCATATATCAGGCGTTCTTTTTCAGTTTAAAGCCATTTCTTTTTGCGGAACCACCACAGGGAAACAAGCACGATGGAAATGCTGCCGAGAATGGTCAGCGGATACCCGTACGGCGAATTGATGGAAGGCATGTTTGTAAAGTTCATGCCGAACCAGCCGGCAATCACGGTCAGAGGCATGAAGATCGTTGTGACAACCGTCAGAAGCGTCATGATGTGATTCTGCTTGATGGCCAGCTGTTCACCGATCAGGTTGCGCAGCTGAACAATATAATCACGCATGGATCCCACCGTATCCTGAAGCCTCATGACACGGTCCCCGAAAAGTCTGAAATATCTCAGATTTTCCTCCTGGAAGAATCCGTTTTCGTTTTCCTCAAGCTCTTTGGAAAGATCGATCAGATGCTCATAATGCATATGAAGATCAAGAAGCCAGGAGCGGATGTCATTCAGCTGGACGGGATAGGTTTCAATCTTCCCCTTCATGATATCCTGCTCGATCTGATCGAGATCTCCGCTCACATTTTCGAGAACGACGGGATCGGGACGGATGGTTTCTTCCAGAAAGTCATAGAGGAAACGCTCCAGTGAAGGCAGTCTCCATTTCCTCGACAGTCTGATATTATCGACAAGATTTTCCGTGTAATTGTCTTCATCAACCAGCACAATCCCGGTTTCATCCAGAACAAATCCGAGTTTGAATTTATCATCCGAGAAACTGAAGTTATCCGGTACATTCAGCGTTCCGGTCAGTGCGTCATAATTGACAACGACCTTTGTATCACGTATGTGTCTGATATCAAGATCGATATCAACGCCCATATTGAAGTAGTCTTTATTTTCTGCATATTCCTTTGAATTCAGCACTGCAACATAAGGAACACTGCTTTCCTTGATGTCATCCATTGTGCATTCTTCAAGCTTTTCTTTGATCAGGTAGAATTTCATGGCTGTCTCCCGCACTATTTTAGCATAAAAGAAAGGATGCAGTTCATTGCATCCTTAACTGTATATGACCTGATCAAGCGGTACGTCCCATGGATCAGAGATGATGCGGTCGCATTTCTGAACGTCATAGGCAATCCCTGCCTTGTATGCACACCTGGATAATATGGAATCATAATAGCCTTTACCGTATCCGGTGCGGTTGTTCTCTTCATCAAAGGCTGAAAGCGGAACGATCATAAAGTCAATCTCTTCCGGTTCGATCAGTCTTCCTCTGAACGGTTCCAGCACACTGAATGTGCCTTCCTTCAGATCGTCAAACCCATGGATTTCATAAAATGAAAGTGTCCGTCCTTCGACTCTGGGAACTGCGACTGTCTTATCATGCGTGAGGCACCATTCAATGATGCCGTATGTATCAGCTTCATCTTTCATTGATACATAGCAGCCGATGACATTCCTGTCTCTGATTGCTTCAATCACCTTTTCGGTGATCTTCGCATCTTTCTGTTTTCTTTCTTCTTCACTTAAGGCGTGTCGGGCATTTAAGCCGCTGCGCCTTGCGGTTTTTTTATCCGATGGCATCGCTCATGTCAATCTTGAGCAGCTGGTTCAGCTCAACCGCATATTCCATCGGCAGCTCTCTGGTAAAGGGCTCCAGGAATCCCATGATGATCATTTCGGTTGCCTGTGCTTCGGAAAGTCCCCTGCTCATGAGGTAGAAGAGTTCATCTTCCGAAATCTTGGAAACCTTGGCTTCATGTTCCATGGTTGAAGTTGCATTTTCGGAAATGTTCAGCGGAATCGTATCACTTGCCGAAATTTCATCGAGAATCAGAGTGTCGCACTCGATCTTGGTCTTGGAGAAATCAGCTTTTCTGCCGAATCTGATCCAGTCGCGGAAGTTGGTGACACCGCCGTTTCTGGAAACGGATTTGGAAATGATTGAGCTGGAGGTATGGGGAGCCAGATGAATCATCTTGGCACCGGTATCCTGATACTGTCCCTTTGAACCGACTGCGATTGAAATACATAAGCCATGCGCATATTCGCCGGCCAGAATGCAAGCCGGATATTTCATTGAAATACGGGATCCGATGTTTCCGTCGATCCATTCCATTGTGCCGTGCTCATCAACCTTCGCACGCTTGGTAACGAGGTTGAGGATGTTGTTCGACCAGTTCTGAACAGATGAATAACGGCATTTTGCGCCTTTGCCGACAAAGACTTCAACAACTGCCGCATGCATGGAGTCACGCGAATACTGCGGTGCGGTGCAGCCTTCGACATAGGAACACTCTGCCCCGTCATCAACGATGATGATTGAGCGTTCAAACTGTCCCATTGATTCGGAATTGATTCGGAAATATGACTGCAGAGGCTTTTCAAGCTTCACGCCCTTGGGAACGTAGATGAAGCTGCCGCCGCTCCAGACTGCACTGTTGAGGGCAGCCAGCTTGTTGTCGGTAATCGGTACGATTGTCGCAAAATACTTTCTGAAAAGATCGGGATATTCCTTGAGTGCACTGTCGATGTCAAGGAAGATGACACCCTTTGACTGAACCTCTTCCAGCATGTTGTGATAAACAGCTTCCGATTCATACTGGGTTGTGACACCGGCAAGATATTTTCTTTCAGCTTCCGGAATGCCGAGCTTTTCGAATGTTTTCTTGACTTCTTCAGGAACATCGTCCCAGCTCTTTTCAGCATCCTGGCTGACTTTTTTGTAATATGTGAAATCCTGGAAATCGATTTCGGAAAGATCCGGTCCCCATTTGGGCATATCCATTGCTTCAAACGCATGGAATGCCTTGACACGGAATTCTGTCATCCATTCCGGTTCGTTTTTATAAGCGGAAATCTGACGGACGATCTCTTCATTCAGGCCTTTGCCGGTATCGATGATTGATACGACATCGTCATGAAATCCATATTTGTAATCATCCTGGGAATAGATTGCCTCATTGTTTCTGTTGGCTTCACTCATGATTCTTTCTCGCTTTCATCGATCATCTCTTTGATCGCCTTCCAGCCGATCGTAGCGCACTTGATGCGGTTTGCCTGCTTGTAGACATTCTTCATCGCAACAGCTTCTTCGAGGACATCGGGATCATATTCCTTTGCGTCGATCATATTGAAATAGTTGCCGATGATCTCATTGGCTTCTTCAATCTTCTTTCCCTTGAGAAGATCGGTCATCATCGAAGTGCTGGCGGTAGAGATTGTGCACGCCACCCCGTCGAAGCGGATATCCTCAATCACGCCGTTATTGATTTTTGACTGAACCGTGATGTCGTCAATGCAGCTGTCGCTTGCCATATGAACGGACGCATAGGAGTCATCCTCAACAAGTTCGTGGTTATGCGGATACTGGTAATGATCCATGATCAGCTCACGCAGAACCATCGGATCATTCAATAAACTGTCTGCCATAGTTATGTTTCCTCCTTAAAAGAAGATGCCGATTGCATTTTCAAGGCTGATTTGTGAAGCTGCCTCGACAAAGCGGTCAATTTCTTCTCTGGTATTGTAGAAATAAAGCGATGCCCGGATGGTCTGATCCGTGCCGATAATCTCGTGCAGGATCTTCGCGCAATGGTTGCCGCTGCGTACCGCGATATCCTTTGATGCAAGATAGCCGGCAGCGTCCTGGGCAAAGACGCCCTTTGCATTGAAGGCAAGAGGTCCGTATTCGTTGTCCGGGTTGTAGATCTCAAGATTGTCAAGCTTCTTCATCTTTTCAAGGAAGTAGGCTCTCAGATCTTTTTCATATTCATGAATCTCATCAAGTCCGATGCTCATGAGATATTCAGCCGCTGCTCCGGCACCGATCACACCTTCGATATTCGGTGTTCCGGCTTCAAAGCGTACCGGTGCATCCTTGAGAAGAATGGTTGTATCGCTGGAAAATCTTGCATTCATATCCCCGCCCATATAGACAGGTGCCATGTCTTTCAGCAATTCATAGCGGCCGTATAGGATTCCGACGCCATCCGGTCCGCACATCTTGTGGGCCGAAAAGCCGAGGAAGTCACAGTCGAGTTCCTTCACATCAACTTTCATATGGGGAACCGATTGTGCCCCGTCCACGACCACATAAGCGCCATATTCATGGGCGATCTTTGCAATCTCTTTAATGGGCTGAATGCTGCCGAGAACATTTGTCACCTGGGCAAGCGAAACAATCTTCACCTTCTCATGCATGGCTTTGCGGAATGATTCAGCCGTGATATTTGCCTGCACATCAGTTTCGACATATTCGATCTTCAGATTCTTTTCCTTCGCCAAGCGGAACCAGGGCAAAAGATTGCTGGCATGTTCTGCTTTGGAAAGCAGAATCACATCCCCTTCGCTTAACTTCTGACCTAAGCCATAGGCAACCTGATTGAGAGCTGCCGTCACGTTATGGACAAAGGCAATCTCCTTCGGCTCGCAGTTGATCATTTTGGCAAAGATCTTACGGGTTCCGTCATACAGACGGTCATTTTCGGCAGCGATCGCATAATCGCCGCGGTGGACATTGGATGTATGGGTGACATAAAAGTCAGTCACTGCGTCAATGACGCATTTCGGTTTCAGGGTTGTGGCGCCGTTGTCAAAATAAATCAGATCAGGCTGATGATTGAAAATCGGAAAATCTTCTCTGATTTTATTTACATCGAACATAGCTCACTGATTTTCCTTTCCATCTCACTGCGCAGTTTGTCTCTGAGCTCTTCGTTGTCAATGACTTCCGTGACCGGCATCAGATAGCCGGTGGAGATCAGGGTTGTGCACTGTTCAACGGAAAGACCTCTTGACATCATGTAGTAGAGCTGATCGTCATCCATGCGTCCGATACTCATGGCATGACTTGCCTGCACATCGTTTTCATCAATCAGCAGTTCCGGCAGGATGGTCGATTTCTGACCGTCTTCAAAGCTGAGGGCACGGCTGGTCTGATGGTTTTCCGATTTATATGCACCTTTGACAATGCGGCCGATCGCATCGATCATCAGCACGCCTGTTTTCAGCACAACCGCATAGTTTCTGATTTCACCATGGGTATGCGGTGCAAAGTTGACAACGTTCATTGAGTAGTTCTTATGCGCCTGTACAAGAGAAGCGCTCGAAACAAGAGCTTCGGCATTTCTTTCTCTTAAGGCAACATATGTTTTTCTCTTTGATGACGCACTGTTGCATTCGCCCAGGGCGATTGTCAGTTTTGCGTCTCTGAGAACTTCATAGCTCTCATCAATATCGGTTTCTTTTTCCGAAGTGTTCCAGAAAAGGAAACTGACTTCAGCCGATTCGTCGACAAATGTGCGGATGCGGATATGATCGGCTCGTTTCACGTTGATGAATACATCGCTCTTCGTATTGGCTCTGAATGTGATTTCAAGATCTCTGTCAGTATCAATCTCATATTCAGAATAGCCTTCGGGAAGAAGAATATCCGCACTTAAGCGTAACGGTGTCATTATCCTTTTGCACCTTTCGCATTGACAGATTCACGGACTGCACATGCACCGATGCTTGTCACCTGACGCTTTGTGCTTTCAGCTTCGGCAGCCGGCAGAACGTCGAATTCTTTATAAATCCAGTCGTAGCCTTCGGTATCAATCTTCATGGCCAGTTCAGGACCGCCGCTTGTGATGATGCGTCCGTCAACAAGGACGTGAGTAAACTGCGGCTTGATCAGTTCGAGGAATCTTTCGTAATGGGAAACCACGATGATGCTCATGCCGGTTTCCGCACGGAGTGAATTGATCGCATCGCCGACAATTCTGATCGCATCAACGTCAAGACCGGAGTCGATTTCATCAAGCATGGAAAGAGACGGTTTCAGCATCTTCATCTGAACGATCTCGTTTCTCTTCTTTTCGCCGCCGGAGAATCCTTCATTGAGGAAACGGTGAGCCAGGTCCTCTTTCATCTGCAGCTCGCTGATGGTGGATTCCATCGCTTTGATGAATCTGAACAGAGAAACGGGTCTGTCACTTCTGACATTCATGGCAGCTCTTAAGAAGTCGCTGTTTGTCACACCCGGGATTTCCTGCGGATACTGCATGGCAAGAAACAGTCCGGCAACGCTTCTCTCATTGACCGGCATTGCAAGAACATCCCTGCCGTCATAGATGATGCTGCCCTGAGTAACTGTATATTTGGGATTGCCCATGATTGCGGCAAGCAGAGTGGATTTGCCGTTGCCGTTAGGTCCCATCAGGGCGTGTACTTCATTTTCATTGACTGTAAGATCAACGCCTTTCAATATTTCTTTATCTTCAACACTGACGTGAAGATCCTTGATTTCCAATGTTTTCACTATAATCACCTTCCGTTCACCGAAGGATTATAACATCATTGTGAAAATCCGTGTGAAATTACTATCTCACTCCCTTATATAATCTGCAGAGTTTTTCTTAACACTGTGGGACATTGATATTTTCAGCAGACAAATCCTGATGAAATTCGTCAAATCTGTAACAAAACCGGATATTTGAATGATAAACTGAAATCAGAGGGAAATACCATGACACATCATCTGAAGAAGTATTACATCCAGTTTGCGGACGACATGGATCTTTCAAAGATTCCGGTGCGTGAACTCGCCTCGATCGGTACATGGTCAAGAAGAAGCTCCTGCATTTATCAGGGATCCTCTTCGCGCAGTCTGAAAGAGATACAGGATTATATTGAAAATACTTGCGGCATCAGTAAAGACATGTTCAGACTCATCCGAGACGAAGATGCGATTTATCTTGAACGCTGAAGACAGTGTTCACACAGCATTCAGTTAAGATTCATTCAAAGAAATTGCAAAATGGGTGGACGTATCCTATAATTGAGGATGCGTTTTTTTAGGAGGCAATATGGGCAATTTCTTGAAAAAGAACTGGTTCGTGGTGCTGGTTGCCGTCGCATTTGCATGCATCAGCATATTCTATATCTATGACACGAACAAAGGAAAACTCAAAGGCAAAAAAGTAAACGGCGAAGATGTTGTTTATGAAATCAACAAGGAAGATGTCACCGCATCGGCATTCTATGATGAGCTTTACAAAGCCAACGGTCAGAATGCAATCCTGACACTGTTCGAAAGAGCAGTCGCCGATGCCGGCATCGAAACAACAAACGAAATCAAAGACACCGCAGCCGCCCAGGCAAGACAGGTCATCGCAAACTTCCAGAATTCATACGGAAGCGACTATCAGTCCTATCTTGATTCAGCACTTGCTGAAACCGGCTATACCGATCTTGAAGAATACCTGATCACGGTACAGAAGCTCAACCAGGTCACAGCTGAATATGCAAAGGCAAATTTCGATGACCTCAAGATCAGACAGATCTCCTACATTCTTGTCAAATTCGAAGATTCCGCAAATATCACGGAAGAACCGACAGATGACGAAAAGGCACGTATGAAGGCTGTCGATGATGCACTTGCTTCAGGATCATTCGCAGATGCTGCGATCGCTCATTCCGAAGATGATTCATCCGCTCCCAACGGCGGCGAGCTGGGCATCATTGACAAGAACTCCGCATCTCTTGATTCACAGTTCCTTGAAGCAGCACTTGCTCTGAAAGAAGGCGAAACAAGCGATTGGGTCAGATCTGAAAACTTCGGTTACTTCCGCATCATGTGCACAGCGGCAACAATCGAAACACTCGAAGCAAACAACACTGACAGCGACCCGTATGTACAGCTGGTTCAGACATATGACACAAGCCTTGAAGGAAATGCAGTCTGGGAAAAAGCTCAGGCACTCGGCATCGATTTCAAGGGTGACACAGCTCTTGAAGAAACAGTCAAGAGCAGCCTCGGCATCATCACTGAAAGCGAACCGGAAGAAACTGCTGCACCGGAAGAAACATCTTCTCCGGAAACAACAGCTGAACCCGAAACAACTGCAGAGCCTGAAGAGACATCCGCTCCCGAAGGCGAAAGCTCAGATTCAGAAGGCAAATAAGGAGGTCATATGAACAGCAAAATCAAAGTAATTTTATCTGCCGCTGCACTTATGACTCTGGCAGGATGCACCGACGCTTCCGCTAAGCTGCCTGATTCCTCAACCGCAGTTTTCTCAGTCGGAAACAAAACAGTTACCAAGGGCGATATCTACGCAATGCTCAACTCAAGCTATGGTGCCTCTGTCGCAGTTACAAATGCGAACAAGGTCATCTCCCGCGAAGAGATCGAAGTCACCGATGAAATGAGAGAGCAGGCTGAAAGCACTCTGGAAAGCTACAAGACATATTACGGCGATACATTCACAACATATCTTGAGCAGATGGGAATCACTGATGAAGAATATCTCAATGATTCACTGATCCCTTCCCTGCAGGCTGAAAAGCTCAGCGGAAAGTATATCGAAGAAAACTTCGACAAGATCGTTTCAATGTACACACCGCTCAAGGCAACACTGTTAAGCTTCTCAAGCGAAGATGACGCAAATGCTGCATTGAGTGAGCTCAAGGACGGATCCAAGGATGCCGCAACAGCTGCCAAGGATCACAACTCCACAAGCACCGGTGAATCCAAGATCTATACAATCGAATCCACCGATATTGACAGCACAGTCAGAACTGTTCTGAACTCCTCCAAGCCTGAGGATGGATGGACAATGGTTCCTGCCTCTGATTCAAGCAGCTATGTTGTTCTGAAGGTTGACGACAACGATCCGAACAACTTCAAGGATGAGGCAATTGAAACCCTCTCCTCCGTTGAGAACATCAACAACGATTCCACAACCTACTGGTTCAAGAAATATGGTTTCCATATTTATGACAAGGCAGTCTATGACGCTGTCGCAGCTGATTATCCTGACAACCTTGTTCAGAACCTCCCGGCTGAGGAAACTGAATAATCTCATCTGAAACGTATCTTCGGATACGTTTTTTTTTTTACGGCATTTTAAAAAAGGACAGAACCGATCAGATCCTGTCCTTCATTTCATTTATACACCCAGGCGTTTAAGCATTGTTTCCCTTGCCGCATTTTCGAGTGTGTCATCAAGTTCAGCGAGCTTCACTTCACCATGTCTTTTCCTTAATGCACGCATGAGAATTTTATCGGCGATCTTGGGGTTTTTCGGCAGCAGCGGGCCATGCATATAGGTCGCAACCACCTGATCGTTCATAAAGCCTTCAAAACCGCTTTTGAACATATTTCCGTGCCCTGAAAGCACTTTGCCAAACGGCGTGGTGACGTTCTTTGTCTGACCGCCGTGGTTCTCAAAACCGACTGCTTTGAACACCTCCCCGTCCATCTCTGTCTCAAGGGCAATATTGCCGATGCAGCGATGATCGCGGTCGGTGCTTTCTGTGTAGTAGTCAAAGAAATTCAGACCGTCAATCACATTGCCGTCCTGGTCTTTGTAATACTTTCCAAACAGCTGATAGCCGCCGCAGATGAGTAAGAACGCGGTCTTTTCATTCATTGCCTTCTCGATGCTGCCGCGTCTGGATAAGAGATCCTGATAGATCAGTCCCTGCTCATTATCAGCGCCCCCACCCATAAAGAAGAGATCATAATCGCTGATATCTCTTTCTTCGCCGATCGTGCACGTATCAACCGTTACATCGATGCCGCGTTTTTCAGCACGGATTTTCAGCACCTGGGTATTGCCTTTGTCTCCATAGAGATCCATCAGATCGTGATACATCCAGAGAATCTTAAGATCCATGAGCTGCCGCCTCCTTTCTTAAGATTGCACGGGTCGAATGAAGCGCCGTATAGGTTGCCATGATATGACTTTCAAGATTCTGCTCATCAAGCCATCTCACGGCTTCCTTTGCGTCTTCAATCACCTTGACACGGTCTTCAAGGCCTTCATATTTCAGTCTTAATGCCATGTCATATGCTCTTAAACCCGAGCATACGATTGTTTTGACTTCCGGCACGTTCAGCCTTTCAAAATGGGCATCCCAGATCCAGCTGACATCGTGGCCGTCCTGATCGTTGTCATTGAGCAGGATGCAGATATTCTTGTCGCCGGGCTGGGAGATGATGAACTTCATCGTCTCATTCGAACCGGTCGGATTCTTGATCAGATTGATCACACACGGCTTTGAAAGCGCGAAGACTTCATTGCGGCCTTCGTTGAGCACCATGTTTCTGAATGTTTCATCCGCATTGTCGCTGTTCAGGTTCAGAACTTTCATCACACACAATACAGCTGCGCAGTTGTAAGCCGAGTAGATTGTATTGAGGAAGTTATGATATACCTTACCGCCGCATCTGAATGTCTGATGTTCATAATCGATATCCTCGATCAGAATTTCAGGATTGATTTTTCCGAATCCGCATTCACATCCGAATCTTCCGATATGGGAATACTGATAATAATCATAGACAAGCCTTCTGCCGCAGTTCGGGCAGAATTTGCCTTCGCTTGCTTCATCAGTCACTTCTTTGGAGGCTGCCTGACGGGCAACCGAATAGAAATGAATTCTGGCTTTTTTTGCACTGTCTGCGATTCTGCAGACATTGGGGTCATCCCCGTTTAAAATCAGATCGCCTTCAAAGTCTTCGGTGACTTCCTGGATCTTGCGGATAATGGTTTCCATTTCTCCTGCCCTGTCCAGCTGATCGCGGAAGAAGTTATTGACGACCATTACGGTCGGATGAAGATTTTTAAACTGTCTGTAGACGGTCAATTCATCTACTTCAATCACCGCCGCATCCGCATTGATTCTGAATGAGGAATCAGAGTTTGCAGCAAGCAGAGATGCAATGCCGATATTGAGATTGTCCCCGCGGTGATTGTTGATGGTCTTTAATCCCGCCTCACTCAGAGAGCAAGCGATCAGATTTGATGTTGTTGTTTTTCCGTTTGTGCCGGTAACCAGTACAACCGTTTCCGGCATTCTGAACTTTTCCAGAAAATGCGGATCCATCTTCAGCGCAAAAGCACCGGGAAGAGATCCTCCCCTGCCTGCTTTGGCGAGAATATGCTGCATTGTCTGTACAAATTTAAGTCTGATATCCATAAGATTATTCACTGCCTTTCGGCCGGTAGAACTGCCTGTTTTCAAGGGCGAAGAGCTTGCCGGTCCACATACCAGGCTTCGTCGCCTCAAGAGCGGTTCTCAGGGTATTCATGCGGGCATCCAGATTGTCAATCAGGCAGAGAACTTCCGCCTCCTGCAGCATCGGCAGCACCGGTGAGCCGAATTCATAATGCCCGTGATGGGAAAGAATCATATGATGAAGCAGAATCGCTTCTTCCGTATTTTCAAGATGCAGCTCAGCCACCGTTTCGCTTAACCATCCGTTGGCAATCGAAATATGACCTTCGAGCTTGCCTTCGAGTGTGTATTCGGTTGTGACCGGACCGCTCATTTCGGCTGTCTTGCCGGTATCATGCAGCAAAGCTCCGGCAATCAGCAGGTCTCTGTCAAGCTGCGGATAATGCCTGCAGATCATATCTGCCAGACGCGCCATGGAAAGAGAATGTTCGGAAAGACCTCCGAGGTAGCTGTGATGAATTCTCGAAGCAGCCGGATAAGTCATATACTTTTCACCGATCTTATCGAGCATTGCCGTCACAATCTGATGATAGACAGGATTTTTGATGGAATTGATCAGATCATTCAGCTCATTCTTTCTTTCATTTTCAGATCTGCTTGAGGAGATCACAAATTCTTCAAGAGAGACGGATCCTTCTTCAAAATCCTTCACGCGGTTGATGCGCAGCTGCAGATTCTGATTGTATAAGAGCACTTCAAATCCGAAGACAGCAACACGGCCGACAGCGATTTTGGCAGTATCTTCCGGTTTTACATCCCAGAATTTTGCATCAATGACACCTGAGCTGTCCTGCAGGATCAGAGAAAGATACGGTGCACCTTTGTTGGTTGTGCCGTTTCTGACTTCTTTAATAAGCAGCGGCTGCTCAAGTCTGTCTTTTTCACAAAAGTCCTTAATCTTCTTCATCTGTCCACTCCATTCCATCCAGAATGCTGATCGTATCAGCACTGGAGAATCCCTGCTGGACGCAGGATTTGTAAATGCGTGCTTTCAGTTCGGCACCTCTGTATTTGCGGCTGTATCTGCGTCTTGCCTTTTCGATCTGCTTCATCAGATTCGCCTTTTCCAGTGCACTCACGCCTGTAAAGTCCAGCTTATGAATAATCGCATTGGCCATTTCAACCGAGAATCCATGCTGAACAAGCTTGGTGCGGATGAGATCCGCACTCTTGCGGCTGGAAGCACTCTTATGTGATTTCAGCAGTTTCTCGGCAAGGATTTTCGCATTGTCTTCTTCATCTGAATATTTCGCAAGGACATCTTCAATCAGCTGCTCATCGATTCCCTTGAGTTTAAGCTCGCGTCTGATTTTGTCGCTTCCGTTGAGTCCTGCTTTCAGGCGCAGAACTTCATTTTCGCAATAGGATTCATCATCCAGATATCCGTTGTCGCTTAAGCGGTCAATGATCGCATCGATCTGAGCCCTGTCGCATTCGGTATTGAATTTCAGCCAGTCGTCCATCTCTTTGACGGAACGGTCTCTGACTGCCAGCTTGTTGAGGCATCTCTGATATGCATGATTCTCGATTTCATTCTTTCTGAGAATCTCTACGGTGCTCTGTGACACGCCTCTGCCTTTTTTCAGACCGTATTCATAGAAGTCATCCAGGGAAACTTCCAGTGTCAGTTCTTTTTCAAGTCCCCTGCCGAGCGTAATCTCAATTGAATTCGCCTTGGCTTTCATTTTCTTGAGGATATAGATATCTTCGTAATCCTCAATGACTCTGTCATAGACTTCCATCAGCTGCTGATAAAAGACTTCGGAACTGTAAGGTTCTGCCTGCCCGGCTGCCTGGACGGATAATTTCTTCAGTGTTTCTTCGTTGATTTCATCAAATTTCATAAGTAAATCGCAAAGATCATTCTGATCATCAAAATACCAGCCTGTCTCATTCTCAATCAGCAGGTTCTTCAGAACTTCATCTCTTCTTGCAAAAACAGGAAGTCCGGAAGCCATCGCTTCGATGAATGTCATACCCTGTGTTTCCGAAAGACTTGCGGAAATAAAAGCATCGGCGCTGCGGTAGTAATCGGGAACATTTTCCTGCTCGATGGGTCCGGCAAACTGAATGGAGGCACTCATGTTCATCTTCTCGACAAGCTTCTGAAGCCTTTCAAGATCAGGGCCTCCTCCGACGATGAGAAAACGGATTTTCGAGCCCTTCTGAATTGCCTGATGGAAACCTTCAATGACAAGATCAAGTGCTTTTTCTTCGGCGATTCTGCCGACATAGATCACAAGTCTGTCTTCGGTTGAGAAGCCGAATTTCGATCTGATTTCCTTTGTCTTTTCAGGTGTTTTGAGAGCCGGTGAAAAACGTTCGAGTTCAAGTCCGGTCGGAATGACATTGATCTTTTTATAGATCCTGTAGCTTAAAAGAGACTGCTTTGTCTTTTTGCTCGGAACAATCACTTCCATCGATGCATCGGCATAAAGCTTTGTGACATCGGCAACCCTCTTCTTCATAATGCTGTCAAGCTTCGATGAATTCAGATTGACGTAATGGGTATAGTCCTCATAGGTTGTGTGATATGTCATGATCAGAGGAATATGAAATTCCCTGGCGCACTGACGCGCAAAAATACCGATTCCGAATTCTGTCTGCACATGAATCAGATCGAGATGAAGCTTTCTGATTTCCTCCAGTGCAAAGGGATGGAAAAACGATGACATCTGATAGCCGTACAGAGCCTTCAGCTCAATTCCGGCAAGACGCAGCACGCGTCCGTCCTCATCCCATACAGCTTTGAAGATGCCGGTTCTTGTGCAGACGACATATACGTCATGCCCGTGTTTCAGCATCTCCTTGAATACAATATGCGTACTGTTCGCCACGCCGTTGATCTCAGGCGGGTAAGTATCTGTAAATAATCCTATTCTCATAATCCTTCCAATTCCTCTTTCAGGGTCTGTGAATCATAGGTACGAGGCAGTTCGGCATCAAGAGGAATATCCTTCCTGGTCTTTCCGTAAAGGAAGACAAGCGAGCCGATGATCAGGGTCTGATAGAACGTAATGGAGCGCCACAGGAACATAATGGATGCGGCATCCGTACGCGTGAAAATCGTTGAGAACATCAGAATGAATGTTGCCTCGGTTCCGCCTGCGCTGCCGGGCATCGGCAGGAATGCATTGATCATTGCCACATAGCTTGAAAGCGCAATGATATCAATCAGCCTGTCATAGCCGACCGGGATGTTCAGTGCCTTTGCGCAGAAAAACGGAATGCTGTAATAAATCGTCAGTCTCAGCACAACCGAAAGACTCAGTTTGAGAATCATCGATTTGTGGTTTCGCAATACGACGATTTCCTTTGTAAATTGATACAGTGCCTTGTCAAGACTGTCAAGAGCCTGATCAATATCTTTGACGATATGAAGTTTATGGGCAAGCTTCAGTCCGTTGGTTGTCAGCCATGTGTAGAATTTCGGTGAGTTGGCAATAAAGAACAGGAATACAATAATGCCTGAACTGACCGCAAATCCGGCAAGGACAACCAGAAACAGTTTTGAGAAATTCGAATAGAAGTAATTAAACCTCAGAATAATGAGTGCAAGCACATAAATTGTCATCGTCGCCTGATATACAATGAAATCAAGCCAGAGAATACCGACCGAACTGGCCACGGGAATTCCCTGTTTGCGGAAGATATAGCCCTGGGCGACCTGACCGCCGCTGGCGCCTGGCGTGATATTGCAGAAAAGACCTGCCGTATATGCATTCACAAACCCCTGCATCAACGTATATTTCGGATAGGTCTGATTGCATTCGAGCTTGAGACTCCATCCCAGGATCAGCCGCTCAAGCACCATCAAAAGAACAAGTCCGATGACCATCGGAATATTCACGTTCTTTAAAACTCCGATAATTGCCGCACCGTCTTTGCGCATCGTAAAGTAGATGACCAGTCCTGCCAGTGAGACAATCAGAAGAATATTGAACCATGTGCTGCTGAACAGCTTTTTGAGTTTCTCCCACATATACCTATTATAACCTTGAATGCATCAGCTCTCAATTGCCGAATGAGGGTGTGTCTGCCGATGAGATTTAAAATTATATTAAGTATCAGGAAGGAGCGTTCAGATTATTTCATGAAAATTTTCAGTGTTTATGAGCACAGTGATCGCTCTCAATTTAAGAATAGTTAATAATTGCATTGGGTAACTGTCTTTGTGAAGGAAATATGATAGAATCTAACAGGCAAGGTGAATACATGAAAGTATTTTTTTATACCGAACTTGAAGACAAAATGAGTATCAGCGGACTCGGCAAAGCGATTGAGCATCAGAAAAGCGCCGCCAGAGACGCCGGAATAGAATATGTGACTTCATCTGATGAAGATTATGATATCCTTCATATCAACACATGGCTGCCCAAATCCTATCTTGTGGCTGCCAATGCAAGGCTGAAAGGAAAGAAAGTCGTCTACCACGCGCACTCAACGGAAGAGGATTACCGGGACGGATTTATTCTCGGGCACGAAACAAGCAGATTCATCCGCTGGTGGCTGGTACGATGCTATTCATTAGGTGATATCATCGTTACACCGAGTGAATATTCAAAAAAACTGCTGCAGGGATACAAAGGTCTTGAGCATAAAACAATCAGAGTCATCTCCAACGGTGTCGATCTTGATTTCTTCAGAAAAGATCCGGATACCGGTGCAGCTTTCCGTAAAATCTACGGCTACAGCAAAGATGACAAAGTCATCATGGGAATCGGCCTCTACATCCGCCGCAAAGGCATCTCTGATTTTGTAGAGCTTGCAAAGCGTTTCCCCGATTATAAATTCATCTGGTTCGGCTACAGCTCCTTAAAAGCCGCTACACGCGATGTCCGCGAAGCTGTCAACACTTCCCTTCCCAATCTCACATGGGCCGGATATGTTGACAAACAGACAATCAAGGCAGCCTTCAGCGGTGCCGATCTCTTCCTGTTCCCCACGCTTGAAGAAACGGAAGGAATACCCGTCATTGAAGCAGCCGCATGCCGGCAGAACATTATCGTACGTGACATTCCTGCCTTTGAAGGATGGCTCAAAGACGGCGAAAATGTATACAAAGCCAGAGATATCGATGACTTTGAAGTCAGAATCCGTGATTTCTTTGACGGAAAGCTGAAAAGTCTGACCGAACCCGCATATGAACTGGCAAAGCAGCGCGATCTGAAAATCATCGGCTATCAGCTGCGGAGTGTTTACGAAGAAGTTCTGAATCAGGAAAGTGAAAAGTATCAGCCGGAATAAAACCGGCTTTTTTATTTTGCCCGAACATTCAAAAAAGAGACCGGACACATGAGCCCGGCCTCTTCTTTCAGTTAATGATTTTGCAGATTATTTGTCCTGAAGGCTTGCCTTCTGGATGAGTTTTGTATAACGTCTCTGAGCATCGCTGAGTGTCTTAGCGAATGCAGCTTCAGCAGCTTCCTGGCCTCTCAGCTTCGGAAGGTTGAAGTAACGAGCTTCGTTCATCAGGAAGTCATGGAATTTCTCCCACTTCGGTTCCTTGGAGTCGATTGTGAGCGGCTTTTCATTTCTCGGATCATAACGATACAGAGTGACATAACCGCATTCAACAGCGTTCTTCTGGATGATCGGAGCCTTTACGAGACCGCCCTTGATACCCTGCTCTGCGCACGGGCAGTAAGCGATGATGATGGAAGGTCCGTTATAGCTTTCAGCTTCCTGGAATGCCTTGATTGTCTGCAGCTGGTTAGCGCCCATGGAGATGGATGCTACATAAGCTGTGCCGTATTCCATAACGATCTGGCCGAGGTCCTTCTTGGCAAGTGCCTTACCGCCGGCAGCGAACTTCGCGATGGAAGCAGCCTGGGAGGACTTGGAGGACTGACCGCCAGTGTTGGAGTAAACTTCAGTATCGAGAACGAGAACGTTGACATTCAGGTTGTTAGCCATGACATGATCAAGTCCGCCATATCCGATATCATAAGCCCATCCGTCGCCGCCGACGATCCATACAGACTTACCGACGAGATCTCTTTCCATTTCAAGGAGTTCCTTGACAGCTTCATTAGCGGATGCCTTGACGCCGGCAACGATCTTGTCCTTGAGAGCTCTGTGCTGGTCTCTGTCTTCACCGGAAGCGATGTAAGCTTCAAATACTTCCTTGAGTTCAGGTTCAACCTTGTCGAGGTTTTCTTCCATGATTCTCAGGATTCTTGCGCTCTTTGTAGCCTGAGCAACTGCCATACCGAAGCCGAATTCAGCATTGTCTTCGAACAGGGAGTTAGCCCATGCGACACCATTGCCGTCCTTATCAACAACGAACGGTGTGGAAGGTGTGGAAGAGCAGTAGATCATGGAGCAGCCTGTAGCGTTGGCAACCATCATGTCCTTACCGAACAGCTGAGTAGCAAGTCTGTAATAAGGAGCTTCGCCGCAGCCCGGGCAGCATCCGGAAACTTCGAAGTAAGGCATCATCAGAGAGATACCCTGTACGGAGTTCGGGTTCATGACATACTGTGTCTTGTATTCTGTTTCCTTGTAGAGGTAATCTGCGAGAGGTTCTTCACCCTGCTGTGTATCAACATCAGCTGCTGTGAGAGCCTTGACAGGGCAAGCTGTAAGACATACGCCGCAGCCTACGCAGTTAGCCGGTGAGAGCTGGATTCTGTAAACCAGACCTGCTTCCTTGGCTCCCTTGTAAACAGGTGTCGGTTCCTTTGTATCGAACTTGACGTTGTTTTCAGCTGCGATTGCTTCAGCCTTTGCAACTTCGTCAGCGTTCAGCAGGAACGGACGGATTGTAGCATGCGGACATGCGAATGCACACTGACCGCATTCGATACACTTCTCAGCATTCCATGCAGGTACCTGAGCAGCGATATTTCTCTTTTCACGGAAGGAAACGTTCTCAGGAATGGAGCCGTCGATAACTTCAGGCTTCATGAATGAGGATACAGGCATCTGATAACCTTCGAGAGCGTTGATTCTCTGGAGGTTGTCATCGAAGTATTCATCACCTGTCTTGACGATCAGGCTCTTGTCATAAGGCAGATTGCTCCATGCAGGATCGACATCGATCTTGACGAGTCCTTCTTTACCCTTGTCAATCGCGTTGCAGTTGTTGTTGACAACGTCTTCACCCTTACGTGCATATGTATGACGTGCGGAATCCTTCATCAGTTCAACAGATGTGTCATACGGCATGATCTGCTCGTTCAGCGCGAAGAATGCGGACTGCAGAATTGTGTTTGTATGACGGCCCATGTGTGTTTCCTGAGCCAGCTTTGTTGCGTTGATGATGTAGAAGTTAGCCTTCTTGTCAGCCAGAGCTGCGAGCATTCTGTTCGGCAGTCTGTCAGCGATTTCCTCAGCCGGGATTGTTGTGTTCAGCAGGAATGTTCCGCCTTCCTTGAGGTCGCGGACCATATCGAACTTGAAGCAGTAGGAATCCAGTGAGCAGGAAATGAAGTCAGCCTTGTCAATGTAGTAAGGGCTGTGGATCGGGCTCTTTCCGAATCTCAGATGGGAACGGGTTACACCGCCGGCCTTTCTTGAGTCATATGCGAAGTAAGCCTGTGAATAGAGATCGGTGTTGTTGCCGATGATCTTGACAGTGCTCTTGTTCGCACCGACTGTACCGTCGGAACCAAGTCCGTAGAACAGGCAGCTTGTGTAGTCGGCATCAACATGGATGTCAACCGGTGCCAGGGACAGATTTGTAACATCGTCTTCGATACCGATTGTGAATTCCTCTTTCGGTTCATCCTTCTTGAGTTCTTCATAAACAGCATTGATGTGGGACGGGTTGGTGTCCTTGGAAGACAGACCGTAACGTCCGCCGACGATTGTGAGATCTGTATGCTTTCTGAGTGCATAGCAGACATCGAGGAAGAGAGGCTCTCTTGCACCCTGTTCCTTAGCTCTGTCGAGAACAGCAATCTTCTTGACTGTTTCAGGCAGAACGGCTTCCAGATACTTCTGGGAGAACGGACGATACAGATAAACCTTGATCAGACCGACCTTCTCGCCGCGCTTGACAAGAGTGTTGATTGTTTCTGTGATTGTGTCTGTGACAGAACCCATAGCAACGATAACTCTTTCAGCATCCGGAGCACCGACATATACGAACGGTGCATAGTCACGTCCTGTGTGCTCGCTGATTGCCTTGAAGTACTTCGCAGCAATGTCAGGAACTGCTTCGTAATGCTTGTTCTGAGCTTCAGCAGCCTGGAAGTAAATGTCATCATTCTGGGAACCGCCGCGTGTGACAGCATTTCCGTGCGGGTTCAGTGCATGAGCGCGGAAAGCTTCGAGCTTGTCCATCGGCAGCAGGCTCTTGAGGAAGTCATAGTCCATGACTTCGATCTTGTCTACTTCGTGGGATGTACGGAAACCGTCGAAGAAATGCATGACAGGTACGGAACCGTCAATTGCGATCAGGTGAGCTGCACCTGCGAGATCCATACAGTCCTGAACGGAGTGTGAGCACATCATGACGATACCTGTCTGACGGCAGGCATAAACGTCCTGGTGGTCACCGAATATACTCAGTGTGTGTGTCGCCAGTGAACGAGCTGCAACGTGAATAACGCCCGGCAGCATTTCGCCTTTGAGCTTATAAAGGTTCGGGATCATCAGCAGAAGACCCTGGGAAGCTGTGAATGTAGCTGCCAGAGAACCTGCCTGAAGAGCACCATGAATTGTGCCGGCAGCGCCGCCTTCTGCCTGCATTTCAACAACCTTGACCTTGTCGCCAAATACATTGGTACGGCCGGCTGTTGCCCAGTCATCAGTGTGCTCTGCCATCGGGGAAGATGGTGTAATCGGATAGATGCCTGCTACTTCCGTGAACGCATACGCGGAATGGGCAGTAGCGGTATTACCATCCATAGCATCGAAAACTTTTTTGTTTTCAGTAGTCATAAGTCCTCCTATTAACCGAAAATATTATACTCCGCATAGAATTGAAAATACAGTCTCTCGGTTTCAAAAATCATGGACAAAAACGAATGATTCATGGTAATTTCACAATCCTGAGAAAATCTCAGGTACAATTGACGCAAACCTTTTCAGTAACCGTTTTCATTGGATGCATCAACGCTGAATAAATCATTTATTTCAGAATCATCTCAACTGTTGAATTCTTCACATTTTAAATTGTCCGTATCTTGCGGAAACTGAATCGGAACATGTAATATTCTTTATGTAGGGACATTGTTTGTCACGCGCATTATAGGTATTCAGTACGTATACAGAATGATCGGTTATACGGATTGAACTGCCTGTTGGAAACGGAGGCGCTGATGCCGAAAATCGATGTCCTCACAAGGAAATACATCAGCAAACCTGAACGGTTTGCGGAACTGTTCAACACTTTCGCATTTGACGGTGCTGAACTCGTTATGAGCAAAGATCTGACTGATCTTCCCCCTTCTCAGAATGTATCACTGTCAAAAACACGCAGTATAATACAGCGTGAACGCGATCTTCTGAAACTTCTGAAAATCATGACGGACGGAGAATCAAAGTTTGTCCTGCTCGGAGCTGAGAACCAGACGGCAGTGCATTACGGTATGCCTGTCAGAGTCATGGTTTACGACGCGCTGCAATATGCTTTGCAGATCGAAGAATTAAGCAGTGCAATGAAGCAGAAATCTCAGAATCCTGACCGCAATGAATTTTTGTCAGGCATGATGAAAAACGCTGCAATCAAACCGGTCATAACTCTTGTGATCTACTGGGGCAGTGAAAAATGGGACGGTCCCCTGTCGCTTTCCGATATGTTTGATCCGCTGCTTCCCGCGTCAGTCAGGAATTTTGCTGAAGACTACCGTATTAAACTGCTGGATATGAACGCAGTTCCCGATGAAGTGATTGACTCACTCAAAACAGATCTGAAACAGGTTCTTTATTTCAGGAAATATGCAGACAATCCGGCGAGACTCAATGAACTGCTGAACCGTGAAAACAGTATATTTGAAAATGTTGCCCGGGACGCGGCAGAACTTCTGAGCGAATTAACCAATACACCTATTCGTTTGCCCAAATACAAAGGAGGAACAGTGAATATGTGCGAAGCTGTCAGACAGATGTGCGTAGACGCCGCAAGAGAAGCTGTGATTAAAGCTAAAGCTGAATCAGAAGAAGCACTGACTAAAGTCAAAGCCGAATCGGAAAAAGCAC
>JAUNEN010000124.1 GCA_030525525.1 Erysipelotrichaceae bacterium | reverse complement strand
GAGTACGAATGATCCACGTTTGTCACCTTACAATCTTCCTGAACCTCAAAATGACAAACTCGTTGAGCGTCCAGGGGAGTAAAACAGCATAGTAAAACCAGGAAGCCTTGTGCTATGACGAAGAGTTGTAGCATGAGGCTTTTTTGGTTTATTCAGGAGCCTTGTGCATTGGAAACACCAGTGCATAGGGCTTTTTTGTATTCTCTGAAGCCTTGTTGTACCAGTCTCGACGATCTCCGAATCTCTGGAAAACATCCGTTTTATTGAATTTTGAGGAAACGGTTTGGCGTTCAATGAAAATGTAATTTTCCTGACGAAATGCGATCAACGAGATTGTAAGGGGACAACGTTGTTAGTTAGTAACGAATTCCCCATGAAATTTGCATAGCATAATTCATTGGAATAGTATTACTGAGGTAGAAATTTTGAGCCTGAGAGTTGTAATAACTCCCAGGCTCTTTTCATGTAGAGAAGCCCAGTCAAACCCCAGTCTTTACACAATGTCATTAACTTTACAAAACGGGCTGTATCCGGAAAGCCCGTTTTGTAAAGTTAATGACATTGAGTCTTTACAAGGTTTTTCGTAACACAGAGTAGGAGTGATATTTCGATTGGATGAGTAGTGTTCCCGGGTATTGATTCGGGATCAGGCGTGGGGCGATTTTTACTAATTTCGTGGAAAAGTTGAGTGGAAATTATCATCCCACTTTTATCTAATATTCGTCTTATTCTATTATTCTATTTTTGCAGTCCCGGCAGGATCTTTGAGATCGGCCGGGACATGGAAACTCTTTAATCATCCCAAGTTTCCTGCCCAGAGTCTGCATCAGAGCGAGGTTTCGGGCATGAAAAATCATTAATTACTCCAAAAATCTTGGTCAAATGGCGGATAAATGACTACATAAGTGGCTTGTAAAAGAGCGTGCTCCGCGCGGCGGAGCTTAAGGATTCAGCTTTGTAGGTCGGCAGATACTTTCAGTTTTTTGTAGTAAGCTAAGAGCCTGTCCCGTGCAGGATTCTTCTTATCAATCATATCAGTGATCAATTCGAACAATGCAGGATCATCAGATTTAGAAATAACGAATTCCTTTGGCTCGGAATCTTCGGTTTTACCAGTCAGGTAATCGGGAGAGGTTCCAAGTTTTTGAGCTATAAAAACAATAGTCTGATAGGAGGGGGTTCTGTCAGCGGATTCATAACGCAGATATCCCATTTTGGATAAACCGAGCAGCCCTGCCGCCTCAGCTTTGTTAAGCCCTCTGTTTTCTCGAATTTGCTTTAATCTCTCTGGTAAAAATAACGATTTCAATGTGTTCTCACTCCGTTCAGTTGTTGACAGTATCCGATGGATACTATACTATAGATGAAATGGTATCCAATGGGTATATTGTAAGACATAAAAGATAGAATGACAAGCGGCGTTAAGTAAACAGAACTGCTTCAAGTATTGGAAAATTTGCCAAGCTATCGGTACGGTATCAGTGTTTGAAATCTGATATGGCGAATGAGACTGGCTTTCACAGCGGGACAGCAGAAAGGAGACACAAGTGCAAACAGTTCTGGAGGCACTTGTCCAAGCCCTTCAGACGTTTGTTGTAAGCCAGAAGTCTGTCTCGCGAGGGATTCTTTTTGTCGATCACATCTGAAATCAATGCAAACAATGCCGGATCATCCGCTTTGGAGATAACGTATTCCTTTGGTTCGGGATCATTCACTGTACCAATCAGGTAATCCGCAGAAGTTTTCAGTTTTTGTACCATAAATATGATCATCTGATATGATGGCGTTCTGGCAGCGGACTCATATCGCTGATATCCCATTTTAGACAGTCCAAGAAGTCTTGCAGCCGCAGCTTTATTAAGACCTCCTTCCTCACGTACTTTCTTTAGTCTTTCCGGTAAAAATAACACTTCTGCCATGTTTCCACCTCCATCCCGGACTGTTGACAGTAACCAATGGATACGATATTATGTCGTAAAGAGTATCCAATGGTTATATTTTGAGGCATTCTGGTTATAATGACAAGCTAATAATAATTGGGAGGGAAGTATGAATAAAAGATATAAAGCTATTGTATTTTCATCACCATTGAATTCTGAGAAAGCTGGGATCAGGTATGCGATTAAGGATATTGAAACCGGTGAAATTGTGGACGATGCACAAGGTTATGGCTATAGATCAGCACAGAAGGCATATGCAGGATGGGCTTACAAGAACAGGGATAGATCCAAGGACACTGAAAGAGCGGAAAAGGAAATCATTATTATAAAGTGGATGAAAGAAAACAGGTCATTCATCAGATTACTGGATACTTTAGCATTCGAGATAGTGAAAGGATCCCACGCACCTGAGGACAAAGTTGATGTCAACTTCGTCAGGAAACTGCTGAAGGAGAATGGTTATAGAGACCTGCCTTTTACCGCTCGTGATTTATATAAATATTGGCAAAACGGACCGATCTTTAGCAAGAAGAAACGATAACAATCATGTAATTTTAGAATAATTTCGTATTGTTTTTTCGGTCTCGACAATTCTTCGAGGCATGAGAGCAAGTCGGGGCATGGGAAAAATTCGGTTATTGAGGCTAAAAGGAGGGAACGGTATTGGCGAGGGAACAGGCGATGAATTACCTTCAATTTGAAAAGGAAAGATTTGAAGCGATTAGAAAAAGTACAGAAGAAAGGCTTCGCGGAGCTCCGGAAGGAACAGTCTGTATTAATAAGCATGGAAACGGGATTCAGTTTTATTTCAGGAGCGCCCCAGAAGATAAGAAAGGCAGATACCTTCCTGTTGCGGAAAAGGAAAAGGCGCTTGCGCTGGTTCAGAAGAAATATGATCGTCAGGTTGCGGAAGCTGCCGAAAAACAAATCATTGCGCTTAAACGGTTCATGAAAAGCTATGATCCGGATTGCCTGAAAAAAATATATGAAGCGGTGTCTGATGTCAGAAAAGATATGATTGTACCTGCGGAAATACCGGATGAGCTTTATGCACAGCAGTGGCAAAGTACGCCATTTCAACCGAAAAAGATTGAAAAAGATGTACCGGAACATTATTCAAATAAGGGAGAACGTGTACGGTCAAAGTCAGAGGTTATGATTGCCGATGCTCTGGCACAGGCAGGGGTTCCTCATCGATATGAATGTCCATTCACACTCGGAACAGCAATCATTCATCCGGACTTTACAGTATTGAGAAAAGAAGACAGAAAAGAGCTTTTCTGGGAGCATCTCGGAAAGATGGATGATGCCGAATATGTAATAACGAATCTGAGCAGAATCCGTTTATATGAGCAAAACGGAATTATGCCCGGAATAAATCTGATTTTGACCATGGAGACAAGGCAACAGCCGATCAACCTGACTGTGATCAAGCAGATGATAAGAACATATTGCATATAAGGTATAGCGCAGATAAATTAGTTAAGTAACGTTCTGCCGGTATCGAATATGAATAATTTCAAAATGCTGAGAACCCGCCTAAATGGCGGGTTCTTGCTTTCTGTGGTTGCAAAATGACACTTTTCGTTCGCCCCCTCTGAAGCTTTTTCGCCCGCCCCTAACAATTGGCTATAATAAGAAATGCTAAAGAAAAAGCATAACCAAAATAGGATGAAACTTATCCTGCTCTTGATGCATCTAATAAGTGTAAAGCGATTGAGAGATATGCACAGGATCATCGTCTTTAGAAAATTTCAAATTGGAGAATGTATATGGAAGAAGAAATACGCCTTGCCATGGAAGGTGATGCCGATGCGTTTCTTGTGTTAATGGACAGGTATAACCAGCAGATGTATAAAACAGCCTGGTCCATACTGAAAAGAGATGCGGTTATTGCAGATGCGATCCAGGAAACGATTATCAACTGTTATGAAAAGATCCACACGCTGCGAAGTCCTGCTTTTTTTCGAACATGGGTCATGCGGATTCTGATCAATGAGTGCTACCAGATCCTGCGAAAGGAAAAAACCTATGTTGAGCTGACAGAGGAACTGGTACGGGAAACAGCTGCAGATACCGGCGGGAAGGAGAGAGTTAAGTTTCAGGAATTGCTCTCTTATGCGGATAGGAAGTACCATTTGCTGCTGACTCTGTTTTATGCGGATGAATACACTATTCCGGAAATTGCAAAAATGCTGGCCATGAACGAAAACACGGTGAAGACGCAGCTTCGCAGAGCGAGGCAGCAAATCAGGAGGGGATTGGATGAAGAAAAATAACTTTACTGTGGATATTGATAAGGAAACAGATGAAATGATACGCAGCGGGATGAGGGAACAAGTGGAGCTCCCGGATGAGGTGCGTTATGCAAAGGATCTGGCGTATGCACGAGTCAAAGAGATGGAAGGAAACCGGATGAAAGACCTTGAGACGGTGTCACAGTCGCAGAACGGGAGCCGTCATCTGCATGAAACAAAGCATGAAAGGAAACACAGGGTTATGGGAAGAAAATTCAGATGGACTGCCTGGAAATCGATCGGGAGCGTGGCTGCAGCTGCGGCAGTATTCTCAGGAGTATGTGTTACCAATCCGGCATTTGCTGCAAAAATCCCGCTGGTTGGGCATGTCTTTGAACAGATCGGGTACTCCCTTGGTTTCCAGGGTGATTTTGAAAAATATGCAGTGCCAGTTGGGGAAACAGAACCTGAAACAATTCAGATCCTGGAAAATACTACAGCAGAAAGCCTATATACCAAGACAGCGAATGGTATGACAGTTACCCTGTCTGAGCAGTACTGTAATGAAACAGCACTGTATTTGAGTATGATTCTGGAGACGGAGGATGTTTTCCCGGATACCATGTTGGATCAGAATGGGCAGCCGATTATTGACCTGCTTGGAAGCTCGATGAGATTTGACTACAATCCGGATCCGATCCATCCCGATGCTTATCTGGATGGAGCAATGGTTGATGATCATACCTATGCCGGTGTGCTGCGGGTCAACTTAGACGAGACACTGCGCAGGCCAGTGATTGCTGATAACGTTTGGGAAGAAGAAAAATCAGAAACAGACGGACAGATCATCTATGAGACAATTACGCTGCCGGAGCAATTCTCAGTACAGTTTATAATCCCGCGTGTAGATGGAACATTGCCGGAGTCTTGTATGCCCGAGATGCCAGAAGATATCAGAAAAGAATATGAAGATGCAATGGCGGAGGCCGGACTTGGCACAACTGATGAAGCGTATGCCTCATTCTCGGAAGAAGAACAGGAAATCGAGGGGAAACTTTATAACCGGATGTGGAATCAGTTTGTTCAGAGGTATCCGGAAGCGAACAGGTATCCCAATCAATATGAAAACTGGTGGGTGGACGGCCCCTGGGAATTTGATTTTGATGTGATTGTAGATCACAGCGAGACCATTTCGGTCAAAGCTAATCAGGAAGAAAACTGTGATATTGGAGAAATCGAGGTGACAAAAACACCGTTTGAATTAGCCTTGCATTATGATTACAACAAAGCAGCAGAGCACGATTATTTTGTTGCGGTACTTGATGCGGACGGAGAACTAATGGGTACCGGTCATCAAGGTGGATCCACAGATGAACATCCAATCGTGGGACATGATGTATCGGAAGTGACAGTCTATGTCTGTGATTATATGGAGTACATGGACGAGTTGAAGGGCTACTATTATTCGACCGACTATGAGGAGAGGGCTAAGGAAAAGACATTCAAGCGGCTGTTGGATGAGAGATGTGTTTACTCTGAAAAAGTGAGCTTCTGATATGAAGTTGTAATAGCTGTTTTGATATCATTTTAAAGAGCCCTACATAAGCAGCAAAATCAGTTGCTATGTGCAGGGCTCTTCTCATTTCGAGACAGTTCCTATAGTTTACCGGCCAGAACAGCCGATTCCCGGGAGCCTTCTTATATTTTTCTGTATTATAAAGTGCTTATTTTTTCCTTGTATATCCGATGACACAAAGAATGTATGAAAGAATCACGATTCCCGGAAGCAGAATGAGTAGAATTACGGGGTGCCGAAGGACAGATGTCAAACTTCCAGAATCAATGCTTTTTGAACCTCGCAGCAGGTAAAGGGCAAGCATCATACCCATGATT